>NZ_JBHSIR010000029.1:0-68310 GCF_042653605.1 Pseudonocardia sp. GCM10023141 | reverse complement strand
ACCGCCAGCGACGCCCGCACCAAACTCCGACACCTCTACCCCGAATCTTAGAAGCGACGCTCTACTAGCCCGGGCCGCCGACTAACGTGCATGGCTATGGCCCGAACCATCGCCACCAACACCACCGTCGACCGCGACGCGCTCACCGAGTTCCTGAGCACCCGCCACCACATGATCCTCCTCACGACCCGCCGGGACGGCAGCTCGCAGGGCTCCCCCGTCACCGCGGGCGTCGACGCCGAGGGCCGGGTGGTGATCTCCACCTATCCCGGCCGGGCGAAGGCCAACAACGTCGCGCGTCAGGGCACGGCGTCGGTCATCGTGCTGTCGGAGGACTTCAACGGACCCTGGGTGCAGGTCGACGGCGACGCCGAGCTGATCACGCTCCCCGATGCCGTCGAACCGCTCGTCGACTACTTCCGCTCGATCTCCGGGGAGCACCCCGACTGGGACGAGTACCGCGCGGCGATGACCACGCAGGGCAAGGCCCTGATCCGGATCACCCCCACCCGGTGGGGACCCGTCGCCACCGGCGGGTTCCCGGCGCACCTGGCCTGACCACGCGCCGCATCCGGCGGACTGTCGGGGTGCCCCGGTAACCTCACCCCGACAACGTGACAGATCGGGTACTCACGGCCGCCGGACTCCCTCCGGTTGCCGCGCCCACAAGACTGAAGGCGGGGCGCACATGCGGCCGTGGCCGGGCCACGCCTATCCCCTCGGGGCCACCTACGACGGATCGGGCACCAACTTCGCGATCTTCTCGGAGGTCGCCACCAAGGTCGAGTTGTGCCTGTTCGACGACGACGGCACCGAGCACCGCGAATCACTCACGGAGGTCGACGGGTTCGTCTGGCACGGGTACCTGCCCACCGTCGAGCCCGGGCAGCGCTACGGCTACCGGGTGGAGGGCGGCTTCGACGCCGCCACCGGGCAGCGGTGCAACCCCGCCAAGCTGCTGATCGATCCCTACGCCAAGGCGCTCGACGGCCCGGTGGAGTGGGACGAGGCGGTGTTCGGCTACCCCTTCGGCGATCCGGACGGCCGCAGCGACACCGACTCGGCCGCGTACGTCCCGAAGTCGGTGGTGGTCAACCCGTACTTCGACTGGGGTTCCGACCGCGCCCCCCGCATCCCCTACCACGAGACCGTGATCTACGAGGCCCACGTCAAGGGCCTCACGATCGCGCACCCCGACATCCCGGAGCCGCTGCGCGGTACCTACACCGGCCTCGCGCACCCGGTGATGATCGATCACTTCCGGCAGCTGGGTGTCACGGCCGTCGAGCTCATGCCCGTGCACGAGTTCCTCAACGACCACCACCTGCAGGAGAAGGGCCTCTCCAACTACTGGGGCTACAACACCGTCGCGTTCCTGGCTCCCCACCACGCGTACGCCATGCCCAACAGCCGCCCTGGCAACCAGGTGCAGGAGTTCAAGGCGATGGTGCGCGATCTGCACGACGCCGGCATCGAGGTGATCCTCGACGTGGTCTACAACCACACGGCAGAGGGCAACCAGATGGGCCCGACGCTGTCGATGCGGGGCATCGACAACGCCGCGTACTACCGGCTGGTCGAGGACGACCCGCAGTACTACATGGATTACACGGGCACCGGCAACTCGCTCAACGTCCGCAACCCCCACACCCTGCAGCTGATCATGGACTCGCTGCGGTACTGGGTCACCGAGATGCACGTCGACGGGTTCCGCTTCGATCTGGCGTCCACGCTGGCGCGGGAGTTCTACGACGTCGACCGGCTGAGCGTGTTCTTCGACCTCGTGCAGCAGGATCCCGTGATCAGCCAGGCCAAGCTCATCGCCGAGCCGTGGGACGTCGGCCCCGGCGGGTACCAGGTGGGCAACTTCCCACCGCTGTGGACCGAGTGGAACGGCAAGTACCGCGACACGGTCCGCGACTTCTGGCGCGGCGAGCCGGGCACGCTCGGTGAGTTCGCCTCGCGCATCACCGGCAGCTCCGACCTCTACCAGGACGACGGCCGCCGCCCGTTCGCTTCCATCAACTTCGTCACGGCCCACGACGGGTTCACCCTCGCCGATCTCGTCTCCTACAACGACAAGCACAACGAGGCCAACGGCGAGGGCAACAACGACGGCGAGAGCCACAACCGCTCCTGGAACTGCGGTGTCGAAGGTGTCACCGACGACGCCGCGGTGCTCGAGCTGCGGGCCCGGCAGCAGCGCAACTTCATCACCACCCTGCTGCTGAGCCAGGGCGTGCCGATGCTGCTGCACGGCGATGAGCTGGGCCGCACGCAGCAGGGCAACAACAACGTCTACTGCCAGGACAGCGAGATCGCCTGGGTGGACTGGTCGCTGGCGCAGAAGAACGTCGGGCTGATCGGGTTCACCGCAGGTGTCACGGCGCTGCGCCACGCCCACCCGGTGTTCCGCCGCCGCCGCTTCTTCGCGGGCCGTCCGATCGCCCGGCCCCGGCGCCGGGGCGACGGCGCTCCGGAGCTGCCCGACATCGCCTGGTTCCAGCCCTCCGGCGAGGAGATGACGGAGCAGGACTGGGATTCCGGCTTCGGCAAGTGCGTAGTGGCGTTCCTCAACGGCGACGGCATCACCGAGCCCGACAACCGCGGCGATCGCGTCACCGACGACTCGTTCCTGCTGTGCCTCAACGCCCACTACGAGGACATCGACGTCACGCTGCCCGGCACCGAGTACGGCACGACGTGGGCGGTGGTGATCGATTCCGCCGCGGGCGTGGTCACCACGCTCTCGTCGGCGCCCGGCGTGGTGGCGGCCGATCCGCCCACCGTCGCCGGTGGCTCGGTGTTCACCGCGCCCGCCCGTTCGGTGCTGGTGCTGCAGCGGCTGGAGCCGGGCGCGTGAGCGGCGGCCCCTCCTCCACCTACCGCATCCAGTTCTCGAAGGACACCACCTTCGCCGATGCGCAGGGCCTGCTGGAGTACCTCGACGCGCTCGGCGTCGGGGCGCTCTACGCGTCGCCGCTGCTCGAGTCGGGCGCCGGGTCCAACCACGGCTACGACGTGGTCGACCCCACCCGCGTCTCCGCGGAGCGCGGAGGCGACACGGGCCGCCGCGCGCTGGTGGCCGCGCTGCGCGAGCGCGGGCTCGGGATCGTCGTCGACATCGTGCCCAACCACGTGGGCGTCGACGTGCCGAAGGTCAACCCGTGGTGGTGGGACGTCCTGAAGAACGGCCCGTCGTCGGTCTACGCCGGCTACTTCGACATCGACTGGGCCATCGGGCCGATCCTGCTCCCCGTCCTCGACGCCGACGAGGAGAAGGCGCTCTCGGAGCTGTCGCTGTCCGACGACGGCACCGAGCTGCGCTACTACGAGCACGCCGCCCCGGTGGCGCCCGGCACTGCAGGGGGAACGGCGCAGGAGGTGCACGAGCGCCAGCACTACCGCTTCGGGTCCTGGAAGCGCGGCGCCGCCGAGCTCACCTACCGGCGTTTCTTCGACGTCTCCACGCTCGCCGCCGTGCGCGTCGAGCTGCCCGAGGTGTTCGAGGCCACCCACCGCGAGATCCTGCGCTGGGTGGATGCGGGCGAGGTCGACGGCATCCGCGTCGACCACCCGGACGGCCTGTCGGATCCCGGCGGCTACCTGCGCAGGCTGCGGGCCGCGATCGGCCCCGACCGCTGGCTGCTCGTGGAGAAGATCCTCGGCCCCGGTGAGGAGCTGCCGGCGTCCTGGCCGGTCGACGGCACGTCGGGCTACGAGGCGCTCACCGACATCCAGGGCGTGTTCGTCGATCCGGCGGGCGCCGGCCTGCTCACCCAGCTGGCCGCCGAGCACACGGGCGGCAAGCAGGCGCTGCACACCGCCGAGCACGCGGCCCGGCGCGAGATGACCGACACGATACTGGCCGCCGAGGTGCGCCGGATCGCCCGCGTCGCGCAGGCTCCCTTCGACGCCGTCGCCGAGCTGCTCTGCGGGTTCCCCGTCTACCGCTCGTACCTGCCGGAGGGCCGCGCGGCGCTCGACACCGCGGTCGCGGTGGCGCGCAGCCACCGCCCCGACCTCGCCGTGGCGATCGCGGGGCTCCACGCCGCGATGCTCGCCGATCCGCACGGCGAGCTGGCCACCCGCGTGCAGCAGACGTCGGGCATGGTGATGGCGAAGGGCGTGGAGGACACCACGTTCTACCGCTGGAACCGGATGGTCGCGCTCAACGAGGTGGGCGGCGACCCGTCGCGGTTCGGCATCGGCGTCGAGCAGTTCCACGCCGCGCTTGCCGCGCGGCAGGCGAGCCGGCCCGCCACCATGACCACGCTGTCCACCCACGACACCAAGCGCTCCGAGGACGTCCGGGCGCGGCTGGCCGTGCTCGCCGAGATCCCCGGCGAGTGGGCCGCAGTGTTGCGCCGCTGGTCGGCGGCCCACCCGCTGCCGGAGCGGTCGCTGGAGCTGCTGGCATGGCAGAACCTCGTCGGCGCCTGGCCGATCTCCGCCGAGCGGTTCGCGGCCTACCTGGGCAAGGCGTCGAAGGAGGCCAAGCTCGTCACCAGCCACGTCGACGCCGTGCCCGAGATCGACGCCGCGATCGCCGCCTGGCCAGCCGCCGTGCTGGCCGACGCCGAGCTGGTGGCCGAGATCGAGGCGTTCGTCGCCCGCATCAGCTACCCGGGCTGGTCCAACTCGCTCGGCCAGAAGCTGCTGCAGCTCGCCGGGCCGGGCATTCCCGACGTCTACCAGGGCACCGAGCTGTTCGAGTACTCGCTCGTCGACCCCGACAACCGCCGCCCCGTCGACTGGGCGCGGCGCAAGGAGCTGCTCGCGCGGATCGACGAGTCGCCGCTGCCACCGATCGACGCCACCGGCGCGGCGAAGCTGCTGGTCACCGCCAACGCGCTGCGCCTGCGCCGCTACCGCCCCGAGGTGTTCCGCGGCTACCGGGCGCTCACCGCCGACGGCCCGGCCGCCGCGCACGCGGTGGCGTTCGCGCGCTCGGCGTCGCTGGTGGCGGTGGCCACCCGCCTGCCCATCGGGCTGGCCGCCGGTGGCGGCTGGGCCGACACGGTGCTCCCGCTGCCCGACGGCGCCGCCGACTGGCACGACGTCATCACCGGGGCAGCCGTCAACGGCACCGCCCCGCGGCTGGCCGAACTGCTGCGCCACTACCCCGTCGCGCTGCTGGTGCGGCCGGCCTGAGGGTCGGGTCGGTATCCGTGACTCCACATCCGTAACTCCACGCTGTCACGGGTGGCGCCCCCGCCGGTAGCGTCGCCCGCGGAACCGGCCCGTTGGGGGAACGATGACCACACCACGATCGGGGTTCACCCGGTGGCTCGTGAACGGCGGCTGGTACCTGCCGGTCGTTGTCGCGTCGCTGGGCCTGCTCAGCTTCGTCCCGTTCCTGGACGCCGCCTACCGGACCCGGCGCCCGATCCGGTGGGTCTGGGCGGGGGTCTACGGTGCCGCCGACGTCGCGCTGGTGGTCCTGGCCGGCAACCAGGTCCCCCTCGGGGTCTTCGCCGTGCTCCCGCTGTTCGTGGGAGCCGTGCACTCCGTCGTGCTCCACCGCAGCCTCTATGCCGGATCCCTCGGGCCGGTGCCCCGACATCCGAAACCCGCGCCCGACCCCGCCGTCGCCGCGGTCCTCGCCGCCAGGACGCGGCGCGAGGACGCGCGCGCCCTCGCCGCCGCCGACCCGCGGATGGCGCGGGAGTTGCACATCGGTCGCCCCGATCTGTCGCGCACCTACGACGACGGCGGACTCGTCGACCTCAACAGCGCCCCGGCCGAGGTGATCGCGCAGGCGTGCGACATCGACCTCGACGCCGCCACGCTGATCGCCGAGACCCGGGCCGCCGGGCTGACGTTCGCCACCGTCGATGACGTCTTCGCGTTCGCCGACATCCCCTTCGAGCTGTGGGACCGGATCCGCGACCGCGGCGTGGTGATCGCGCCGTAGCGGGGGCCGGGTCCCTGCGCGAGTCGGGACAGATGGCCCGCGAGTCGGGACGGACGGCCCCCGGCCCGGCGATTTCGCCGTTCCAACGCGCTGATTTCGCCGTTTGAGCACGGTGGTTTCGCGATCTCGACACGGTCGTGGGGCCTTGACGGGCGATGGTGCAGGTCGCGGCGCGAGTCGGGACCAATGGGCCCGCGAGTTGTGACAGATGGACCCGCGAGTTGCGACAGACTGCACCGCGAGTTGGGGTTGGCGGGTGCTTGGATTCATGGGTCTGTCGGGTCGCGTTGGGCGGGCGGCCCCGGCTTTGCCGCCGGTCTGTCAATCGACACCGGTCAGGTGCAGTTGGGTGGCGTGCCCCGGCTTGCCGCCGGTCAGGTGCGGGTGGGTGGCGTGCCCTGGCTTTCGTGCCGCCTCGCCGGCGGGGCAGATCTCCGAGAGGGTCGCGCCCTCCCGCCGACCTCCCAGAGGGCTATCACGCGACCACCCCACCGGCAGGCCTGAGAACAGTCCGACTGTGGGTCCTGGCTGCCCGTAGGGCGGCCGCATGATCGGGCTTCGCCAGGTCGACGGGAGAGCACTCTGCACCCGGTGTGCGCGCTGCGCGCACGGCCGATACGACACGCATGACCTCTGATCTGCACAAACACTCCTCGAACAGCTAGTGATCGAACGTATGTTCGAGTATGATGAGGTCATGTCCCTCGCTACCGTCGCCGACGCGCATCGCCTCCTTGCCGAGGCGACCGCTGCGCTGCGATCCGTGGTCGAGCACGGCAGCGATGACGAGCGCCTCGCCGCGCTGCGGGTCAGCGAAGGAGTCCGGCGGCAGCTGACCGTGCTCATGGTCGACACCGTGGCCGAGCTGCAGCGGCGGGGCGCGTTCGTCGAGCGCGGCTACAAGTCGGCCAACCGGGCCCTGGTCGATCAGCTCGGGTTCGAATGGGCCGAAGCCCGCCGCCATTCGATGGCCGCTGAACAAGTCTGCCCACGCGTCTCCCTCGACGGCGCCATACTGCCGGCCTTGTTGCCGGCCACCGCAGCGGCGTTCCACGCCGGACAGGCGACCTTGCGTCACGTCGAAGTCATCGCCAAGGTGCTGTCGAGCTCGGCCGCATCGCGGGTCAGCACCAGCGACCTCGCCGTGGTCGAGGCCGAGTTGGCCGCGACCGCCGCGACGACGACGCCGGATCGGTTGTTCCGCCACGGCACCGAGCTGATCACCCTGCTCGACCAGGACGGCCCTGAGCCCGACGACCGGGATCCGGAACCCGTTGATGACCTGCAGATCCGGCCCAACAAGGACGGGACCGGCGGCACCATCACCGGCCGGATCGACAGCGCATTGAAGTTCGCCACGATCGCCGCACTCCTCGACGCCAAGTCCAAGCCCCTCGGCAAAGAAGACCTCCGCACGATCGGCCAGCGCCAGGCAGATGCGCTGGCTGATGTTTGCGGGTTCGTCCTCGACCACGGCGACGTCCCCCACCGCGGCGGACACCGACCGCACGTGTGACGACCTGGAGAACCGCGCCCGGGCGGCGATGCTCGAATTCGGCGGCGCACTCACCGCCAAGGAACTCCGGATCCTGGCCTGCGACTCCGGGATCATCCCCACCGTCCTCGGCGGCAGCAGCCAACTCCTCGACATCGGCCGCTCCACCCGCACCATCCCCGACGCCATCCGCAAAGCCCTGATCATCCGCGACCACGGCTGCGCCTGGCCCGGCTGCGACCGACCACCCTCCTGGTGCGACGGCCACCACATCCACTACTGGGAACACGGCGGTGACACCAGCCTCGACAACTGCGTCCTGCTGTGCAAAGCCCACCACCGCCTGCAACACGACAGCGACTGGATCATCCGCATCCGCGACGGCCTGCCCGAGTTCATCCCACCCGCATGGATCGACCCCCAGCAGATCCCGCGGCGCAACCCCGCCACGCACCTGCGACGCGCTGCATGAACAAGGAGCGCTCCCTTGCTCACACCCGTCCCCCCGCGCGTGTCACCGCCGGAACCGGCAGGATCTCCAGGTGGCTGATTTCGCGGTGTGGGCGCCGCAGCGGGACAAGGTACGGGTACTGGTCGACGGCAAGACCCAGGTGATGACGCGCGACGACGCCGGCTGGTGGCGGCGGACGGTCGGGGACGCGGCTGCGGGGGTCGCCTACGCGTTCCTCGTCGACGACGACCCGACGCCGCTGCCCGACCCTCGCTCGCTGTGGCAGCCCACCGGCGTGCACGGTGCGTCGCGGGTCTATGACCAGGACAGCTTCTTCTGGACCGATCGTTCGTGGACCGGTCGGCAGCTGCCCGGCAGCGTCCTCTACGAGCTGCACATCGGCACGTTCACCCCCGACGGCACGTTCGACGCGGCGATCGAGCGGCTCGACCACCTCTCCAACCTCGGCATCGACATGGTCGAGGTCCTGCCCGTCAACGCGGTCGACGGCCCGCGCAACTGGGGCTACGACGGCGTCGGCTGGTACGCCGTCACCGAGAACTACGGCGGCCCCGACGCGTTCAAGAGGTTCGTCGACGCCTGCCACGCGCGCGGGATGGGTGTCGTCCTCGACGTCGTCTACAACCACCTCGGCCCGTCCGGGGCCTACCTCGACCGGTTCGGGCCGTACTTCGCGGGCAGCAACATCTGGGGCCCGTCGCTCAACCTCGACGGGCAGCACTCCGACACCGTGCGCCGCTTCATGATCGACAACGCGCTGATGTGGCTGCGCGACTTCCACGTCGACGGGCTGCGCATCGACGCCGTGCACGCGCTGCGCGACACCCGGGCCGTCCACGTCCTCGAGCAGCTCGCCGTCGAGGTGGAGGCGCTCTCGGCGCACGTCGGGCGGCCGCTGTCGCTCATCGCGGAGTCCGACCTGAACGACCCGAAGACCGTCACCGCCCGTGAGGGCGGCGGCAACGGCCTGCACGCCCAGTGGTGCGACGACATCCACCACTGCCTGCACACCACGCTCACCGGCGAGTCCCAGGGCTACTACGCCGACTTCGCGACGGCCGGGCTGACCGGGCTCGCCCACGTCTTCTGCCGCGCGTTCCTGCACGAGGACACCTGGTCGAGCTTCCGGCAGCGCAACCACGGCGCACCCGTCGACACCCGCCGCGTCCCGGGCCACCGGTTCCTCGCCTACCTGCAGAACCACGACCAGATCGGCAACCGCGCCACCGGCGACCGGCTCACCGCCACGCTGTCACCGGGCCTGCTCGCGTGCGGCGCAGCGCTCGTGCTCTGCTCGCCCTTCACCCCGATGCTGTTCATGGGCGAGGAGTGGGGGGCGCGCACCCCGTGGCAGTTCTTCTCCTACTTCCCCGACGAGAAGCTGCGCGAGGCCGTCCGCAAGGGCCGCACCGCGGAGTTCGCCGAGCACGGCTGGGGCGACGTCGACGTGCCCGACCCCAACGCCGAGAGCACCTTCCTCGACTCGAAGCTCGACTGGACCGAGCAGGAGCAGGAGCCCCATGCCACGCTGCTGCGCCTGTACCGCGAGCTGATCGCGTTGCGGCGCGCGTGGCCGGAGCTGTCGGACCCGTGGCTCGACGAGGTCGACATGGACATCGACGAGGGCGCGCGCACCGTCGTCCTGCATCGCGGCAGCCTGCGGCTCATCGCCAACCTGGGTCCCGAGCCCGTCACCGTCACCCTGATCGGGCACATCGGCCGCATCCTGCTCGCGTCCGAACCCGTGCAGGGTGAGGAGGATGCCATCGCGCTGCCGCCGGAGTCGTTCGCGATCCTCACCCTGGCCGGCTGACCGCGACGGTCTGGACGAACGGCGGCCGGCGCTGTAGAAGCAGGCCATGGACGGTGACATGGGCTATGTGATCCACTCCGCCGTGGCGGACGCGCAGCCGACGGCGGTGCTCGCCGCTGCCACCACCTGGCCGGAGTTCGGCGGCCTGTGGAAGGCCCTGCTCGACGAGGTGCACCGCGAGGTCCACTGGTTCGGTGACGGACGCACCGGCCGCAACGTGATGCTCTACCTCGACAACCAGCCCCACGTCGAGGTCGGGGTGCTGCTGGAGCACCCGGCCCGCCTCGACGGTCGGGTGACCCGCTCGGAGCTGCCCGGCGGGCGGGTGGCCACCACCGTCCACCGCGGGCCGTACGAGACCGTGGGCGCGGCGCACGACGCCGTCCTCCAGTGGGCGGCCGCGCACGACGAGCGGCTGCCCGGACCGCGCTGGGAGATCTACGGGCACTGGTACAGCGATCCTGCGCTGCTCGAGACCGAGGTGACCTACCTGCTGTGCCCCGACCCGGACGTCCAATAGCCCGGTCACCCCTGCCAGGAGTGCCACAGCGCTGCGTAGGCCTGGTCCGCGGCGACGAGCTCGTCGTGGGTGCCCAGCTCGGTGAGCCTGCCGTCCTCCAGCACCGCGACCCGGTCGGCGTCGTGCGCGGTGTGCAGGCGGTGCGCGATCGCGATGACGGTGCGCCCCGCGAGCACCGCCGCCAGCGCCCGCTCGGTGTGGCGCGCGGTCCGGGGGTCCAGCAGGGCGGTGGCCTCGTCGAGGATCACGGTGTGCGGGTCGGCGAGCACCACCCGCGCGAGCGCGAGCTGCTGTGCCTGCGAGCCGTCGAGCACGACGCCCCCGGCGCCGACGTCGGTGTCCAGCTGTGCCCAGTCGGCGCCGACCGCGAGCAGTGCGGCGGTCAGCTCGGCGTCGGTGGCGGCCGGGCCGGCGATGAGCAGGTTGTCGCGGACCGTGCCGAGGAAGACGTGGTGCTCCTGGGTGACGAGGACGATGTGGCGACGCAGCTGCTCGCCGTCCAGCCGCGCGACCGGGACGCCGCCGACGGTCACGGTGCCCGCTCGCGGCGCGTCGATGCCGGCCAGCAACCGGCTCAGGGTGGTCTTCCCGGCGCCCGAGGGCCCGACGATCGCGAGCCGCTCCCCCGGCTGGACGGTCAGGTCGACGCCGTGCAGCACGTCGCGCGATCCGGCGTACCCGTAGCGCACGCCGGTGACCTCGATCCGGTTCCCGGCGGGTTCCGGCGCGGTCGCGGTCGCCACCGCGGGTGCGGCGGCGAGCCCCTCGACGCGGGCGAACGACGCGCCGCTGCTCTGCACCTCCTCGACGCGGACCAGGATGATGTCCAGCGGCCCCGCGAGCTGGCGCAGGTACAGCGCGGCGGCCACCACCGAGCCCAGGCTGACGATGTCGCTGCTGCGCAGCAGCCCACCCACCAGCAGCACCGTGACGACCGGCACGACGTAGGACACGGCGACCGCCGGGAACAGGACGGTGCGCAGGTACAACGTGTGCAGCCGGGTGGCGCGGGCCTGCGCGATCGCGGCCTCGGCCGTCGCGATCCGACGCTCCTGCAGCCGATGAGCCTCGATCGTGCGGGCACCCGTCGCGGTGGCGGTCAGCTGCTCGGCTATCGCCGAGTTCGCCCGGCCTTCGTCGAGGTAGCCCGCGGGGGCGCGACGCAGGTACCAGCGCGTGGCCCACCACATGCCGAGCAGTCCGAGCAGCCCGCACGCCCCGAGCAGCGGGTTGATCACGACGATCGCGCCGAGGATGAACAGCACCTGCATGCTCGCGATCAGCACGTCGGGGCCGGCGTCGCGCAGGGTGGTGCCGACGGCGGTGGCGTCGGAGGTGCCGCGTGCGGTCAGGTCGCCGGTGCCCGCGCGCTCGACCACCGCCGACGGCAGCGCCAGCACGCGGTCGACGAGCTGGTCGCGGATGCGCCACAGCGTCCGCTCGCCGATGCGGTGCGCGACGACGCGGGCGTAGCGGGTCAGCAGGATCTGCGCGGCGACGAAGCCGACGATCGCCAGGGCGAGCCGGTCGACGGTGTCGACACCCGCGCCGCCGCCGACCGCGTCGACGATCCGCCCGAGCAGCCACGGCCCGGCCAGCCCCGCCGCCGCGGCCAGCGCGTTGAGCGCGAGCATCAGGACGAACGGGCGACCGTCGCGCCGGATCAGGGCGACCGCGGCCCGGCGCACCGCCGCGGGGGCGGCGACGGGGAGCTCCCGCGACGTCATGCGGCCCCGTTCTCGGTGCTGTCCTCGGCCCCGTCTTCAGCACTGCCGCGCGACACGAGCTGCCGGTACCCGGGACTGGCGGCCAGCAGCTCGCGATGGGTGCCGGTGGCGGCGATCCGCCCGTCCGTCAGGTAGTGGACGGTGTCGGCGTGGGTCAGCAGCAGGGGCGAGGTGCTGGTGACGACGGTGGTGCGCCCGGCCCGATCCTCCCGCAGGCGGGCCGCGACGGCGGCCTCGGTGTGCGCGTCGAGCGCCGATGTCGGCTCCACGGCCATGAGCACCTCGGGATCGGCCAGCAGCGCGCGCACCAGCCGCACCCGCTGGCGCTGCCCACCGGAGAGGTTGAGCCCCTGCGCGTCGATGACCGCGTCGAGGCCCGCCGGCAGCCCGGCGACGACGTCATCGGCCATGGCGGTGTGCACCGCCCGCGCGAGCGCCGCCTCGTCGGCGCCGTCGGTGCAATCGGGGTCGCGGTGCCCGGCCACGACCTCGCGCAGCGGCCCGGCGAACAGGTCGGCCTCCGCGTCGGCCACGAGGATCCGCTCGCGTATCCGGCGCGGCGCGATCCCGGCCAGCGCGATCCCACCCCACGTCGCGTCCCCTGCGACGAACCCGCCCAACCGGTCGATCACCGCGACCGCGTCGGCCGTCCGCGCGCTGACCAGCGCGGTCAGCCGCCCCGGGTGGACCGTGACCCCGGAGGCGGGATCGTGCAGCACCGACGGTGTGCGCGGCGCGTCACCGTCGCCCGCGCGGTCGGGTTGCAGGTTCAGGAACGCGACGACGTGCCGGGCCGCGACCAGCGCCCGGCTGGTGTCCGAGGCGCCCTCGATGAGGAACGCCACGGGCAACCCCAGCACCGCGACGTAGCCGTAGACCGCCACCAGCTCGCCCACCGAGATGCCACCCTGCGCCACCATCCGCGCGGCCAGCCAGGTGACCGCGGCCAGGAACAGTGCGGGCAGCCCGGCGCCGACGGCCTCGATCCAGCTGGTGGCGTCCCCGACGCGGTAGCCGTCGTCCAGCATGGCCCGCGACTCCTGCCGGTACCGCTGCCGGACGACGTCCTTGCCGCCCAGCCCGGAGAGGATGCGCAGCCCGCATGCCATGTCGACGAAGCGGGTGGTCAGCATGCCCTGCCGGGTGCGGTAGGTGGTCGTCGCACCGTGCAGCCTGCCCAGCAGCGGGCCGATCACGAGCAGGAGCAGCGGCACGCCCACGAGCACGACGACCGCCAGCAGCCCCGACACCGCGAACAGCAGTGCCGCCACCACCACGCAGGTGATCACCGCGCCGACCCCGGGGCCGGTGACCGTGAGCGCCTGTGAGATGACCCGGACGTCGCCGGTGCCGATCGTGGCCACGCCACCGGTGGTGGCGTGGCGCTGCAGCGCCGCTCCGAGCCGCACCGACTGCCCGATCAGGACGCGCACCGTGCGCAGGTTGGCGTCCATCCGGACGCGGGTCATCGTGCGGTGGCGCATGATCCCCAGCCAGGCATCGAGGATCCCGACGCCCAGCAGCGCCGCGGCCCACCCCGCCAGCACCGGGAAATCACCCGGCGTCAGGCCGTCGTCGATGGCCCGGGACAGGACGTAGGGCGCCGCGGTCAGCAGCACCATCCAGACGCTGCCGAGCACCGCACCCGCCACCACCCGCGGCCACTGGCGGACGACGAGCCACCACAGGTAGCCCACCGGCCCCCGCAGCGCCGCCCTCCCCGGTTCCACATGCCCCTTGCCGTTCCCCCACACGGCCTCACAGTGTCAGGTCGGGAACCGCGGTCGCAAAAGCGTTCAGGCCAAGGCCACCCCGGTCAGCAGCGCCACGAGGTTGTCGAGGTCGCGCTCCTGCTGCTGGCGGTACATCGGCGCCAGCAGGGCCGTCAGCGGGCGCAGCGGCCCGCGCAGCGCCACGTCGACGGAGGCGACGAGCGTGACGCTCCCGGTGGCATCGGCGCTCGCCGTGCGCGTTCCCGACACGGTCACGGCACCGCTGCCACCGCGCCACCGGGCCGACGTCTGCTCCGCGTGCTCGATGCGGGTCGGCGTCACGAACGTCATGCCCGCGAAGCGCAGCTCCTCCACGATCTGCTGCCCCTTGCGGGCGGGACCGGGCACGTCGACGGTCATCCGGCGGACCTGGGAGCGCCATCGCGGGTCCTGCGACCAGTCCAGGAACACCGCGGCGGCCGCGGCGACATCGGTGTGGACGACCCGGCGACTCGTGATGGTGGTCATGCGACCGCCACCTCGCCGCGCAGCGCGGCCAGCATGCGCTCGACGTCGAGGTGGACCTCGTAGGAGGTGAGCAGGCCCTCGCGCAGCTGCCAGATGTGCACCTCACGGATGCGGTAGGGCGTGCCGGTCGCGTGGACCGTGCCGACGGTGTACCCGACCTCGACGACGTGGTCGCCGGAGTCGTAGAGCTGCTCGATCTCCAGCGTCGAGTCGATGTGGCTCAGCAGCGTGCCCAGGAACGCGAAGAAGCCGTCGGGCCCGCGGTGCGTCCCGCCCCAGGGCAGGACCTCGCTCTGTCGCATGACGAAGTCGGGGTGGATGGCCGCTCGGATCGTGTCCAGGTCGCGCCGGGCGAAGGCGGCGTAGAGCTCGCGCACCGTGTCCAGGTCGGTGGTCGCCATGTGGTCCTCCAGTTCATGATGGGGTGTTCGTCGACAGGGGTCGAGCGTCCGCGCAGGGGGAGCCCACAACCATGGACAGCGATCACACACTCGCGAGTGTGCGAGTCGCGCCGGAGGAGTTCGGCGCTTCGCTGCGCCACTTCCGCGAGCGTGCCGGGCTGACCCAGGAGCAGCTGGCCGAGCGCGCCGGGCTCAGCGCCAACGCCGTGAGCTCGCTGGAACGTGGCGCGCGCAGGCGGCCCTATCCGCACACGCGCGACGCGCTCGCGACGGCCCTGGGCATCACCGCCGCGGAGCGGGCCGGGTGGGACGACCAGGTACCGGCGGCCGGGCCGCGCCTGCCGATCCCGCCGTCGGCGATCCTCGGTCGCGAGGCCGACCTCACCGGAGTCGTCACGCTGCTGGCAGACGCGCGGATCGTGACGCTGGTCGGGCCGGGTGGGGTCGGGAAGTCGCGGCTGGCGCTGGCCGTTGCCGAGCAGTTCCCCGGCGGTGCCGCGTTCGTCGCGCTGGCGGCACTGCAGGACGCCGCGGACGTGCTCCCCGCCATCGCGCACGCGCTGGGCCTCCGCGAACTCGGTCCCCGCGAGGTGGCCGCGGTGCTCGCCGCACACCTGCGCACCCGGCGGCTGCTGCTCGTGCTCGACAACCTGGAGCACTTGCTCGACGCCGCGCCCGACATCGCCGCGCTCGTGGCCGCGACCGGGGGCGTCCGCGTGCTGGTCACCAGCCGGGCGCCGCTGCGGATCCGCGGGGAGCACGTGCACGCCGTCGCGGCGCTGGCACCCGACGTGGCCGGGGAGCTGTTCGTGGAGCGCGCGGCCCAGGCCGGTGCCACCGTCGCCGAGCCCGGGCCGATCGCGCAGCTGTGCGCGCGCCTGGACCACCTGCCGCTCGCGATCGAGCTGGCCGCCGCGCAGACCCGGCTGCTCACCCCCAGCCAGCTGCTGAGCAGGCTCGACACCGTCCTGCTCGGGGTGGCGAGCGGGGCCCGCGACGCCCCTGCGCACCAGCAGACGCTGCGGGCCACCGTCGGCTGGAGCTACGACCTCCTCACCCTGGCCGAGCAGGCGCTGCTGCGCCACGTCGCGCTGTTCGCGGGCGGCTGGACGCTCCGCGCCGCCGCGGAGCTGTCCCGGATGAGCGAGGCCGACACCCTCGACGGGCACCGCGCCCTGCTTGACAACAGCCTGATCGCCCGCGACCCGACGGCGGTCGAACCCCGCTTCACGATCCTCGAGACGGTGCGAGCCTTCGCGCTCCACGAGCTGTCCCGCCACGATGAACGCGGGCCGGGCCTCGACCGGCACGCCACGATGTTCGCTGCGCTGGCCGCGGCCGCGGAGCCCCGGCTGCTCGGGCCCGACGCCGCCGACGCGCTGGACGAGCTGGAGGCCGACCACGACAACATCCGCGCGGCGCTGCGGCACCTGCTCGACAGCGGCCACATCGACGAGCTCGCGGCCGCCTGCAGCGGATCGTCACTGTTCTGGGTGGTGCGCGGACACCTGCGCGACCCGCACGCGCTGGCACTCGCGGGACTGGCCGCCGCTCCCGATCGCGAGGCCGGGACCCGGGCCCGGCTGCACACCGTCGCGGGGAGCACGGCACTGCCCCGGGGGGCCAACGACGAGGCCGTGGAGCACTTCGCTGCCGCGGCGCACCTCGCCCCGGACGCCGAGGGCCGCGGCTGGGCGCTGATCTGGGGCGCGCTCGCCGAGATCTACCGCGGGCGGCCCGCGGCCGCGGCGGCCAAGCTCGACGCGGCAGGCGACCCGACCGGGCACGCCGCCTCCGGCGCGGTGATCGGGCGCGCCCACGTCGCCATCGCCGCCGGGGCGATGACCGACGCCGACGCCCTGCTGACCGCGCAGCTACCGGTGATCGAGGCGCGGGGCGCGGCCTGGCTGCTGGGCGTCGCGCTGGGCGTGCACGGGCGGGTCGCCGCGGTGCTGGGTGCCGCGGAGCGCGCCGACGCGCTGCTGACCCGCTCCGTCGCGGTGCTCGGCGAGCTCGGCGACACGTGGGGCATGGTCCACCAGCTCACCCACCTCGCGGATGTGGCGGCGCAACGCGGTGACCACGACCGCGCCGCCTCGCTCTACGGCGCGATCGACGCGTTGAGCGAGCAGGTCGGGACCCGCGTGTTCGCGTCCTGGCAGGAGCTCAGCGACCGCTGGCAGGCCGCCACCCTCACGGCGCTGGGTGTCGAGCGCTTCACGGCACGGCACCGCGCGGGCCGCGCCCTCTCCCCCGCCGAGGTCGTGGAGCTGGCCGCTACACCGCAGCGATGAGCACCGCCGCCGCCGCCCGCGCCCGCCACGCCGCCGCGGGGTCGTCGAAGATCGACGCCGTGACCATCGCGCCCTCGGCCAGCAGCAGCAGGTGGTCGGCGACGGTGTCCGGGAGGCCCGCGGCCGCCACCAGCTCGCCGAGGTAGGCGCGGAACGCCGCCTTGTGGCTGCGGGCCTGCTGCGCCACCACCGTGGACGTGGAGCCGAGCTCACCGAAAGTATTGATCCACGCGCAGCCGCGGAAACCGGGCTCGGAGAACCACTCGTGCAGCCAGTCGAACACCGCGAGCGGGCGCTGCGCGACGTCGGCCACCCGCTCGACGGACGCGGCGAGGCGCCCCCGCCACCGGGTGTCGCGGCGCTCCAACCACGCCTTCACCAGCTGTTCCTTCGACGGGTAGAGCCCGTAGACCCGCTTGAGTGACAGCCCGGAGGCCGACCGCAACTCGTCCATCGCCACACCCTGCACGCCGCGGGCGTAGAAGAGCTCGTCGGCGGCGTCGAGCAGCCGGTCCTGCACGGCTGGTTCTTGACCCGGAGAACGCACGTTCTCTACGCTACCGGAGAACGCACGTTCTCGCCGCTGCAAAAGGACTGTGACATGTCGGATCGACCGCCCTTCCCGCCGTTCACCCGCGAGACCGCACTGCAGAAGGTGCAGGGCGCGGAGAACGCCTGGAACACCCGCGACCCGGAGAAGGTCTCGCTCGCGTACACGGAGGACTCCGTGTGGCGCAACCGCGACCGGTTCGTCACCGGCCGGGCCGCGATCGTCGAGCTGCTCACCGACAAGTGGGAGCGCGAGCTCGACTACGCACTGCGCAAGGCGCTCTGGTCCTTCGACGGCAACCACATCGCCGTCCGGTTCCAGTACGAGAGCCACGACAAGAACGGCCAGTGGTGGCGCAGCTACGGCAACGAGCTGTGGGAGTTCGACGAGCACGGCCTGATGGCGCGCCGGGAGGCCAGCATCAACGACGTGGCCATCGACGAGAGCGAGCGGCGCATCTTCGGCACGCGCCCCGACGACGAGCAGGGCAAGGACATCCCGCTGCAGTAAGCACTCAGCAGTAGACGCTCAGCAGCCGCAGGCGAGCGCACCGGCCGGGGCGGTCAGCGGGTCGGGAACACCCGCCTCCTCCCCGTCGTCGGTGGCCACCGGGAAGCCCTCCCGCACCCAGTACTCGAAGCCGCCGATCATCTCCTTGACGCGGTAACCGAGCCGGGCGAACTCCAACGCCGCGCGGGTGGCGCCGTTGCAGCCCGGGCCCCAGCAGTACGTCACCACGACGGCGGTGAGGGGGACGAGATCGCCGGCCCGCCCGGCGATCTCCCGGGTGGGCAGGTGCAGCGCGCCCGGGATGCGGCCCTGCTGCCAGGACTCGGTGCTGCGGGAGTCGACGACGAGGAGGCCGGGCACGCCGGCGTGCAGGTCGGCATGCACATCGCTGACATCGGCCTCGACGGCCAGGCGCGCCGCGAAGTGGGCAGCGGCGGCACCGGCGGCCACCGGGGGCGTGGAGAGGACTGCGCTCATGCCGTCCATCGTCGCGAGGCGGTGACGGTGGAGCCAGTGGCGAGAACGCCGCCGATCGCTAGGATCTCGCCATGCGTAGCGATGTGGTGGCCTCGATCGCGGTCGGCCCGCCGCGCAGCCCCACGGTGTCGGTGCTGCTCTACGAGGGCATGTCGGCGTTCGAGCTGGGCATCGTCACCGAGGTGTTCGGGCTGCAGCGCCCCGAGCTGGACCTCGACTGGTACCGGCTCGCGATCTGCGCGCAGCGCCCCGGACCGGTGCGGATCATCGGCGGCGCGAGCCTGCACGCCGACGGGGATCTCGACCGCTTCGCCGCGGCCGACACCGTCATCGTATCGGGCGTCAGCGATCCGCACGGACCCTGCTCCCCCGCCGTACTGGACGCGCTGCGCCACGCCCACCGGCGCGGTGCCCGGGTCGTCTCGATCTGTTCGGGCGCCTTCGCGCTCGCCGAGGCCGGCCTGCTCGACGGGCGGCGCGCGGCCACGCACTGGCGCTACGCGGAGCTGCTCGCCCGGCGGTTCCCGGCGGTCGAGGTGGACGCCGACGTGCTCTACGTCGCCGAGGATGACGTACTGACCAGCGCCGGCAGCGCCGCGGGCCTCGACCTGTGCGTGCACCTGGTGCGCACCGACTTCGGGCCCACCGTGGCCAACGCCGTGGCGCGACGGCTGGTGATCCCGCCCCACCGCGAGGGCGGGCAGGCCCAGTTCATCGAGGCGCCGGTGGTGCCCCACGCCGACGACGACCGCATCACCCGCAGCATGTCCTGGGCACTGGAGCACCTCGCCGAGCCGATCACCCTGGACGCACTGGCCCGCCGGGCCCACATGTCGCCACGCACCTACCTGCGCCACTTCACCCGCAGCACCGGCACCAGCCCGATCCGGTGGCTGATCACGCAGCGCGTCCACGCCAGCCTGGCCCTGCTGGAGCGCGGCGACCTCGGCATCGAGGAGGTGGCCGCGGCCGTCGGGTTCGAGCATGCCGTGACGTTCCGCCAGCACTTCGTGGCCACGCTCCGCACCTCGCCGTCGGCCTACCGGCGCACGTTCCGGGCGGGCTGACCACCGAGCGGATCACCTACTGAGCGGATCACCCACCGAGCGGATCACCCACCGAGGGCAGATCGCGCCGCCGCCACCCGCTCCGCGTTCCACTCCACCGTCGGGTCGGGCTCCAGGAACGCCATGGCGACCGCGGCGATGCCGAGGCCGGCGAGTGACCAGGACGCGGTCTCGGCGGCACCGAGCGGTGCGGCGTCGATGCGGTCCTCGGCGACCGCGGGGGTGGACTGGGCCATGAGCAGCAAGCCGCGCAGTGTCGCGTTGGCGACGGTGGCCAGCGTCCGGTGCGAGGCGTGCAGCTCGGGCCGCAGCCGGTATCCGAGCAGCCCTGTGACCTGCGCGTACACCCCGGCGATGCGGTCGATGAACCCCTGCTCCGCTGCGGCGAGGGCGGTGCGCACGTCGTCGCGCAAGGTCCCGTCGGCGAGGCTCTGGAACGTGGCGTGCAGCGCGAGGTAGGTGCGCCAGCGGCTCGACCCGTGGATCGTCGCGAAGTCCGCCGCCGCGCCGTGGCGCAGCAGCTCCAGGCACAGCTCGTGGCGTCCGGTGGCGGTGTCGAACCCCGCGGGGTGCGCCGCAGCGATCGCGCGGACCAGCTCCAGTGCCGAGCCGTCGCTTTCCGCGGCGGGGGTGGCCGCCGAGGCGAGCTCGAGGAGCAGGTCGGAGAAGAACAGGTCCTTGTAGGGCCAGCGCCGGTAGCCGGCGCTGCGCGACACCCCGGCATCGCGGATGACGTCCTCGAAGCGGATGTGGTCGAGGCTCACGGTGAGCCCGCTGCGCTCGACCATGGCCGTGGCGGCATCCAGCATGCGCTGCCGCGTCTCCTCGTCGGAGAGACGGCGACGGCGCCGGAGCTCGCCGCCTGAGGCTCAGCCGAACCCGCGGTCGTCCTGCTTGAGCGCGGTGTCGACGGTGACGGCCGAGGCGATCACCATGCTGGCCAGCGGATCGGGCAGCTGCTGGTGGATGTGCACCACGTAGCTGTCGGCCGTGGTGAACAGCGTGCGGGCCAGCCCCTCCCACGTCTTGGTGATGCGCGCGATCTCGCGGCCGCTGTGGTCATGGATCATGAAGTTCCAGGCCCGCCAGTTCTCGGCCTGGATGCCACCGATCTGCTGTCCGTTGACGACGAACGCGAACCGGATCTTGCCGATCATGTTCTCCTGGACGATCTCGCCCAGCGGCTGGCCGTTGCCGTACTCCACCACGATGCGCGACTTGAACACCTTCGCCGGCCGGGTCAGCCGCAGCACGACCGCGCCGTTGAGATCGCGCAGCTCCAGCTTGTGCGTCATGTACTGGTCGTAGCTGGTGAGCAGGCGCATGACCTTCTTGAGGTCGCTCTGGCCCACCTCGACCACGCCACCGAGGCGGTTGCCGTGCTGGTCGGACACCGCGTACTCGTTGGTCATCTCGATCAGCTTGGTCTTCTGGTTCACCACCAGCACCGGCTCGGTGTAGAACGTGCCGCCACCGCCGGCTGCGGACCGGCTGCCGCCCGCCTCCCGCACCTGCCTGCGCACGTCGTCGGGACTGCGGTCGCCGCCGAGCTCGAACTCGAGCGCGTCGAGTCCGCCGGACTGCTGCTGCTGCGTGTGCGGCGTCCACTGGTAACCGTCCCACCAGCGCAGTACCGACGATCCGGCCTGCTCGGGGTACCAGCCGGGAGGGTGGCTCATGGCGCCGAGCGTAGGGCAGGGCCGGGCCGTCAGACCACGCAGAACTCGTTGCCCTCCGGGTCGGCCAGCTGGACGTGGTCGGGTCGCCCGCCGATGGAATACACCTGCACCACCACCGCACCGGCCGCCGTGAGCCGCTCCACGGCGGCCAGCACGAGCGGCCACCGCTGCGCGTGGGGCAGCTCGCGACCACCGGCCTTGACGTCGATGTGCACGCGGTTCTTCGCGACCTTGCCCTCGGGCACCTTCAGGAACGACAGGCTCGGCCCGGCGCCGTCGGGATCGGCGAGTGCGGCACTGTCGTCCCATTCCGCTGCCGGCACCTCGTGATGCGCGAGCCACTCCTCCCAGCTCGCGAACCCGGCCGGCACCGGCGCCGGGACGTAGCCCAGCGCCAGCGCCCAGAACTCCGCGAGCGCGCCGGGGTGGGCGCAGTCGATCGTGAGACCCCATCGCGTGGACATGCCCGGACCGTAGCGGCGGCCACCGACGCGCAGCTCGTGCTGCTCGGGGCCGGGTTCGACAGCCGCGCCCACCGCCTGCCCCGCCTGCGGGTCGTCCCGGTGTTCGAGGTGGACCACCCCGCGACGCAGGCCACCGAGCGCGAGCTGATCGGACGCTCGGGGCGGGTGCTCGCGCCGGTGCGCTACGTGCCCGTCGACTTCGAGACCGACGATCTCGAGACGGCCCTGCTCCGGGCCGGGCTGCGGCCGGAGCGCCGCACGTGCTTCGTGTGGGAGGGCGTCACCAACTACCTGACCGCGGCCGCCGTCGACACCACGCTCGCCATCCTGCGCCGGCTCGCCCCCGCGGGCGGCACGCTGGTCATGACCTACGTGCATGCCGGCGTCCTCGACGGCTCGGTGCGGTTCCCGGGCAGCCAGCGGTGGCTGCGCAACGTCGCCCGCCTCGGCGAACCGTGGGCCGAGTCGCTGCACGATCCGCGCCTCGCCGCGTCGGTGGCCGAGGGGTTCACCCGTGTGCTGCTCGCGCTGATCCAGGGGCTGATCCTGCAACAGGCGTTCGAGCCGGGCACGACGAGCAGTGCTTACGGGCCGACGGTGCTGCGGATGCTGGAGTCGCTGCTGCGCCCGGAATCCTGAGGCATAGGGTCGCGTCATGATCGCCGCATCGCGCACTCGTCTGCTGGTGCCGCTGCTGGTGGTACTCGGGGTGGTGCTGGCCGGCTGCGGCAGCCCGGCTGCCCCCTCGGCGCCCCTGCCCCGCGGCTCGATCTCCGACCTCGCCGACAAGCTCTCACTGATCGTCCAGGACGAGTGCCAGACGCGCCCCGCCGCCGACGTCTACCCCCGCTGCGGCCGGTTCACCGCCGAGCTCGGCAACGTGGCCACCGCCGCGCAGTCGGCGGCGGCGGGCCAGCCGAAGGGTGCGGCGGTGCAGACGGCCGCCACCGCGCTCAGCGCCGCACTGGCCACGTTCACGCAGGACGGCTGCCTCGGCCAGACCCCCATCGCGAAGTGCGGGGCCGACCAGGCCGAGATCCAGAAGCAGGTCACGGCGCTCAACACCGCGGTCATGGCAGTGCCGGCGAGCAGCTGACGGCGCCACCGCCACCGTTTGATCCGGCCGGATCGGGGAATCCTCCTCCCATCACCAGACGTCTCGGAGGAGAACCGATGCTGAGTCAGGACGACCGGCGCCGCTTCGCCGAGATCGAGCGCGCACTCGAGGCGAGTGACCCCGCCTTCGCCCAGCGCTTCCGGCGAGGACCCCGACAGACTGACTGGCTGATCGCGACCGCCGTTCTGGCCGTGGTCATCGGTACTGTCGGCATCCTGCTGGGACTGGCGCTCGTGAGCGTCGTGATCCTGCTGCCGTCGGCCTGCCTGCTCGTCGGCGGCTGGACGACCGTGCGGCGCCGACGACGTGAACGGAGCAGTTCGTGACCGACCCGAACGACCCCCCGGTCCTGGACGCGGAGACCGGACCCGACATCACACTGGCGATACTCGGCGACCACGAGTGGTTCCGCCGCAGGTTCATCGCCCTGGACGACCTGCGGGCCGCCGACGCGGGTGTCGACGAGCTGAGCGCGGCCTGGACCCCGCTGGCCGATCGCCTCGACGTGCACGCCATCGCCGAGGAGGAGATCTTCTACCCGCAGTTGCTGCGCAGCGGCGACGACGCCGAGGAGGAGACGCTCGACGCGATCGGTGACCACAACGAGATCCGCGACGGCGTGCACGCGGCGCGCAAGGCCCTGATCGGCACGGACGCGTGGTGGGACGCAGTGCGCGAGGCACGGGTCGCCAACGACGAGCACATGGCCGAGGAGGAGCGCGACGGGATCGCCGACTTCCGGCGCCACGCCGACGCGGAGCTGCGCAGCGAGCTGGGCAAGCGGTTCGCGGCGTTCCTCACCGAGCACCGCACCATCGCGGGGCTCGACACGTCCGACAAGGATCCCCGGCACTACGTCGACGAGACCGAGCAGCAGATCGGCGGCCGCACCCCGAGCGGCAGCCTCGGCATCGGCAGCCTGAAAGGACGTTCCACGTGAACCACCTGTTGCGGGAGCTCGCCCCGATCCCCGACGCGGCCTGGAAGCTGATCGACGACGAGGCGCGGGAGCGGCTCGTGCCGCTGCTCGCGGCGCGGCGGGTGGTCGACTTCGACGGCGGCGGCCGCTGGAACCGGTCGGCGTCCAACCTCGGGCGCACGACCGCGCTCGGCGGCCCGCCCCCGGGTGGCCCGACCGCGTCCGGGATCCGCGTGCGGCAGCGCCGGGTACTCCCGCTCGTCGAGGTGCGGGTGCCGTTCACGCTCGACCGCGCCGAGCTCGACGACGTCGAACGCGGTGCTGTCGATCCGGTGCTGGACGACCTCGCCGCCGCGGCGCGGCGGGCGGCGGAGATCGAGACGCGCGCGGTGTTCCACGGGTGGCCCGAAGCCGGGATCACCGGGATCACCGAGGTGCCCACCCACTCCCGCCGTCCGCTGGGCGAGGACGCCGGCACGTATCCGCGCGTTGTCGCCCAGGCCGTCGAGGCGCTGCGGGTCAGCGGCATCGAGGGGCCGTACGCGCTGGTCATCGGCCCGGCCGGGTACACGCGCATCGTCGAGACCACCGAGCACGGCGGCTACCCGATGCTCAGCCACCTCACCAAGATCCTCGGTGGCGGATCCGCGGACGGCAGCGTCGTGTGGGCTCCCGGGTTGGACGGCGCGGTCGTCGTCAGCAGCCGCGGCGGTGACTTCCAGCTCAAGGTCGGCCAGGACTTCTCGATCGGCTACAGCCACCACGACGCCGACACCGTCAGCCTGTACCTGGAGGAGAGCTTCACCTTCCGGATCGTCGAACCCGACGCCGCGGTGGTGCTGCCGGCCTGAGGCCCGGTGCGTAGTCCGCGATGATCGCGGGTAGTCCCGGTGACGAGGTTGGTTTCCGATCCGAGGAGGCAACATCATGATCACCGCAGGCAGCCCGGTGCAGGCCGACACCGCGCAGGCCGACACGGCGCAGGCCGTCACCGCGCAGGCCGTCACCGCGCAGGGCGGCGGCCAGGGGCTGGTGGTGGTCGGTGTCGACGACGCGCCGCAGGCGCAGGCCGCGCTGGCCTGGGCCGTGGTCTACGCCCAGCGCACGGGCGCGCGCATCCACGCCGTCACGGCGTGGTCGGCCACCCCGCAGCTCGTCGCCGGCCCGGAGCTGGTCACCGGGGGCGGGATGTCGGACCCCCTCACCGACCAGCACCTGCAGGTCGCGGCGGAAGAGCGGTTGAGCATGGCCATCGCCGCGCTGCCACTGGGCACGGCGGAGCTGGTGGAGCGCTCCGCGCTGCCGGGTGATCCGGCCACCGTGCTGGTGGAGGCCGCTCGCGACGCCGAGTTGCTGGTGCTGGGCAATGCCGGCCGTGGCGCGCTGGCGTCGGCGGTGACCGGCTCGGTCGCGGCACGGTGCGCGCACCACGCGCCGTGCCCGGTGGTGCTGGTACCGGACCCGGCGCGGTGCGCGCGAGACGAGGAGTAGCTGGTCGGGTCAGAAGCGGTGCGACACCCGCGCCGCGGCGTGCTCGGTGAGGGTGGCCGCCAGCTCGAGCAGCGTGTCGGTGGCACCGTCGAGCAGTGCCCGCAGGCGGGGGTCCACCGCCTGGTCGTGCATCTCCGTCAGGACCTGTGCGGCGTCCACGAGGCGGCCGTTGGCCACCTCGGCGATGATCTGGTCCGACTCAGCGTGCCTGGCCGGGACGTCGACGGCGATGGCGCTGGGGAGCGGCTCTGCGACGGCGGCGGACGTGGGCATGCTGAGTGGGCGGGTTTCGGGCATGGGAGCTGACTACCCCATCCGGAGCAGAGTTACTCCCGAGTTTCTCCGCTGCGGGGCGCTACGTTCGGACGCGGGCGGCCGCACTCGGGCCGCTCCGCTCGACGACGCTGCGGGGGGCCCGATGTCGAAGAAGATCATCCTGGACTGCGATCCCGGCCACGACGACGCGATGGCGTTGCTGCTCGCGCACGGGAGCCCGGAGATCGAGCTGCTCGCCGTCACCACCGTCGTCGGCAACCAGACGCTCGAGAAGGTCACGCGCAACGCGCTGGCCGTCGCGCGGATCGCCGGCATCACCGGCGTGCCGTTCGCGGCGGGCTGCCCGCGACCGCTCGTCCGGGAGATCGAGAACGCCCCGGAGATCCACGGCGAGTCCGGGCTCGACGGACCGGTGCTGCCGGCGGCGACGCTCGCGCTCGATCCGCGCCATGGCGTCCAGCTGATCATCGACACGATCATGCGCGAGGAGCCGGGCACCGTCACGCTGGTGCCGACGGCGGGCCTGACCAACATCGCGATGGCGGTGCGCCTGGAACCGCGGATCGCCGAGCGCGTGCGCGAGGTCGTGCTCATGGGCGGCGCCTACGGCGGCGGGAACTGGAGCGCGGTGGGCGAGTTCAACATCGTCATCGACCCGGAGGCCGCCCACATCGTCTTCAACGAGCGCTGGCCGGTGACGATGATCGGGCTCGACGTCACCCACCAGGCGCTGGCCACGCCCGATGTCGTCGACCGGATCGCGGCGATCGGTACCCGCCCGGCGCAGTTCGCCGTGGAGCTGCTCGCCTTCTTCCGCGAGGCCTACCGGGACACGCAGGGCTTCGACGACCCGCCCGTGCACGATCCGTGCGCGGTCGCGCGGGTCATCGACCCGACGGTGGTGACCACGCGCCGGGCACCGGTCGACATCGAGCTGACCGGGACGCTGACCCGGGGCATGACGGTGGCCGACCTGCGCGCCCCCGCCCCGGCGGGCTGCACCACGCAGGTCGGTGTCGGGCTGGACCGGGAACGGTTCTGGGACCTGGTCGTCGACGCGCTGGAGCGGATCGGGGACGTGGCGCCGTGAGCGACGTGACGGCCCGGCGCGCGTCGGTCGGCGCGCTCACCGCTGCGTGTCGTCCTCAACGGCCTGGGCGTCGTGCTCTCTCCGAAGGAGAACCCCGGTTTCCTGCCAGGGCTCAACGCGGGCGCGTTCAACCTGGGCGCCGGCCTGAGCTTCGTCGTCATCTACGCGGTGGCGGCGGCGACACCGGGCGGCGGCTACTACGGCGGCGTGCTGGCCGGGCTCGTGGTGCTCGCCGTCGCGCTGGGCGCCTCGCTGCTCATCCCCCGCCCCCATGACGCGGAGGCCATCGCTCCCGCCCCCGGCACCGCCTGACGGCTGCGGACGGCGAGCAGGCCGAGCAGGGCGGCGCCGACCTGGGTGCCGCCGACGATGAGCAGCACCGCGGCGGTGCCGGTGTGCGGCACGAGCAGCCCGCCCGCCGCCTGGCCCACGGCGAGCGCGCCCATCCGCAGGCTCGCGGCAGTGGTGCTGACCCGGCCCTGCAGCGCGAGCGGGCTGTACTGCTGCCGCGCCCCGAACAGCGCCGGCATCATCGGGCCCTCCAGCAGGCCCGCGAGGAACGCCAGCGCGATGAGGGCACCGAGGCTGCCGGCGAGCGGCCAGGTCGCCACCCCGACCCCGAACGCGGCGACCGACAGCACCACCGTGCGCTCCGGGCGCCAGCGCTCCTGTCGGCGGCCGACCAGCAGCGCCGTGGCCACGCTGCCGACCTCGATCGCCGTCCACACGTAGCCACCGGCGGCCCGCGGGGCCCCGAGCGTGCCCATGTGCAGCGGCAGTGCCACGAGCAGCAGGCCGTTGGCACCCAGCGAGAGCGTCGAGGCGACCGTGGCCGACCGCAGCGGCGGCACCCGGACCAGGTGGCGCAGCCCGTCGAGCGCGGCGGCGAGCATCGACGGCCCGTCGCCCGCCACCACCGGGGCGACCACCGGCACCGCGACGAGCGCGAGGATGCTGCTCGCCGCCGTCACCACGATCAGCCCGACCGCCGCGGCGGGCGAGAACAGCGCGGCGACGGTGGCGGCAGCGGCCGGACCGGCCATCGTCGCGGCGCTGAAGCTCGCCGCCTCCGCCGCGTTGGCCCTGGTCAACAGCGGCGCGGGCACCAGGCTGGGCAGCATGCTGGTGAAGCCGCCGCTCACCATCGGCAGCGTGAGGCCCGCGACCGCGGCCAGCAGCAGCGCGATCGCGTCCGGCGCGCGCCCGACGACGGCCAGCATGCCCAGCATCGTCAGGCCCAGGACCGCCTGGTTGACGCCCAGCGCCGTGCGCCGGTACGCGGTGCGGTCCAGCCAGGCGCCCAGCAGCGGCCCGGTCGCGATCGCCGGCAGCGCGTACGCGGCGCCGGCCGCACCGGCGAACAGGGGGCTGCCCGTGCGGTCGAGCACCAGCAGGACCAGCGCGAACCCGACCATCTCGTCGCCGACCCTGGCCAGGGTGGCGGCCACGTAGTAGGCGGCCATCCCCGGCGCGGCGAGCAGTCGCATGTCTCCCTCGGGCGGTAACGTGCTTTGATTAGTTACGCGTTACTCTAAACATACCGTTACAGGCAGCGCCAGAGAGAAGCACCAGAGGGGGCCGGGGCGTGGAAGCACTGCAGACGCCCGACCGGGGCCTGCACCTGGCGGTCGCGCTGGTCAACACGCGCACGCACGATCCCGAGCAGCTGGTGTCGCCCGCGGCGCTGCGCCGGTTCCTGCTCCACCATGGCGAACTCGAGCCCGTCGACGTCGACGCCGCCGACCTGGCCGCGATGATCGCCGTCCGCGAGCGCATCCGGCCCGCGTTCCACGTGCCGCCCGACGCGGCCGCCGCGCTGGTCAACGACCTGCTCGCCGCGTTCGCCGTGCGGCCCTACCTCTCCGACCACGACGGCACCGCGTGGCACCTGCACGCCACCCGGCCCGACGCGAGCTGGGCGGAGTGGGCGGCCGCGACCGCCGCTCTGGGCATCGCCACGTTCGCCGCCGCGCACGGCTTCGCGGCACTGGCACTGTGTGCCGCCGAGGACTGCGAGCGGGTCTTCGTCAACCCCGCGCCGCGCCGCGTGCGGCTGTTCTGCACGCCGACGTGCGCGAGCCGCACCCGTGTGGCGTCGTTCCGGGCCCGCCGTAAAGGGGAGTCGCAGGAGGGGGAACAGATGTGAGGATGGACCGGTGACCCCTCCCTTCGTCACCAGCAGCTCGCACTGGGGTGCCTTCGAGGCCCGCGCCCACGACGGTGGCGTCCAGGTGCGCCCGCACCCCGCCGACCCCGACCCGTCGCCGCTGCTGCACAACCTCGCCGCCGCCGTCGACCCGGCGGTGCGCATCGCGCGGCCCGCCGTGCGCGCCGGCTGGCTGCGCAACGGCCCCGGCCCCTCGCCGGACCGCGGGCGCGACGAGTTCGTCGAGGTCGAGTGGGCCGAGCTCGTCGAGCTGCTGGCCGGGGAGCTGCGCCGGGTGTACGCCGAGCGCGGCCCGCAGGGCATCTACGGCGGGTCGTACGGCTGGGCCAGCGCGGGCCGGTTCCACCACGCGCAGAGCCAGCTCAAGCGGTTCCTCAACTGCCTCGGCGGCTTCGTGCGGAGCATCAACAACTACAGCTTCGGGGCCACCGCGGTGATCATGCCGCACGTGCTGGGCGCCGACATCGACACCACGGAGGGCCTCACCGACTGGCCGGTGATCCGCGAGCACACCGAGCTGATCGTGGCGTTCGGCGGCATCCCCCGGAAGAACACCGCGGTGAGCCCCGGCGGGATCGCACAGCACCATGTCGGCGAGCACCTCACGCAGGCCGTGGCAGGCGGCGTCGACGTCGTGGCCGTGAGCCCGCTGCGCGACGACTCCCCCGGCACCACGTGGCTGCCGATCCGCCCGGCGTCCGACGTCGCGATGATGCTCGGACTCATGCACACGCTGTTCACCGAGGAGCTGCACGACCAGGCGTTCCTCGACCGGTTCACCGTCGGGGCGCCGCAGCTGCGGTCCTACGTGCTCGGCACGGCCGACGGCGTCGCGAAGTCGGCGGAGTGGGCGGCGCAGCGCTGCGACGTGCCGGCCGCAGACATCCGCGCGCTGGCCCGCCGGATGGCGGCGCAGCGCACGCTGGTCACCGTCACGTGGTCGTTGCAGCGCGCCGAGCACGGCGAGCAGGCCCCGTGGGCCGGGGTCGCGCTGGCCTCGGTGCTGGGCCAGATCGGCCTGCCCGGGCGCGGCTTCGGCCACGGCTACGGCTCCACGGCCGACATCGGCGTGCCGGGTGCCGGGATCCGCGTGCCGACGTTCCCGCAGGGCCCCAACCCGGTGGCGGAGTTCATCCCCGTCGCGCGGGTGGCCGACATGCTGCTGCACCCCGGGGAGGAGTTCGCCTACAACGGCACCACGCTGCGCTATCCCGACATCGGGCTCGTCTACTGGGCGGGCGGCAACCCGTTCCACCACCACCAGGACATCAACCGGCTGCGCCGCGCGCTGGCGCGGGTCGACACGGTGGTGGTCCACGAGCCGTTCTGGACCGCCACCGCGAAGCACGCCGACATCGTCATCCCGGTCACCACCACGCTGGAGCGCACCGACATCGGCGCCGCCCGCGGCGACCACCACCTCGTGCCGATGCACCCGGTCGTCGACCCCGTCGGGCAGTCCCGCGACGACCACGAGGTGCTCGCCGACCTCGCCCGCGCGCTGGGCGTCGAGAAGGAGTTCACCGAGGGCCGCACCGCGCACGAGTGGATCGAGCACCTCTACGAGTCGTGGGCCGAGGTCACCGAGCCGCGGATCAACACGGCGCTGCCCACCTACGCGCAGTTCCGGAAGAGCCCGTTGCTGACCCTGCCGGCCATGGCGGCCGACCGCACGTTCCTCGAGCACTTCCGGGCCGATCCCGACGGCCGCCCGCTCAGCACCCCGAGCGGGCGGATCGAGCTGTTCTCCGAGGTCGTCGCCGGGTTCGGCTACGACGACTGCCCCGGCCACCCCAGCTGGCTCGAACCCGACGAGTGGCTGGGGTCGCCGCTCGCGCAGCAGTGGCCGCTGCACCTGATCGCCAACCAGCCCCGCGGGCGCCTGCACAGCCAGCTCGACGCCGGCGCCGAGAGCCGCAGGCACAAGGTCGCCGGGCGGGAGGCCGTCGTGATCCACCCGGCCGACGCCGCCGAGCGCGGCATCGCCGACGGCGACGTCGTGCGGCTGTTCAACGCTCGCGGCTCCTGCCTGGCGGGGGCCCGGCTGACCGACGGCATCCGCCGCGGGGTTGTCCAGCTGCCCACCGGGTCCTGGTACGACCCGGTGCCCGGCAGCGAGCCGCGGCCTGGCGAGCTGTGCGCCAACGGCAACCCCAACGTGCTCACCCGGGACCACGGCACGTCCCGGCTCGCCCAGGGGTGCACCGGACAGCACGCGCTGGTGCAGGTGGAGCGCTTCGAGGGCGAGGTGCCTCCGGTCCGGGCCTACGACCCGCCGCGCTTCACCACGCGCTGACCGCGCCGGCACTACCGCGGCGATCTGTAACCCACCTCACACGTTGGTCACGGGAGTGCGTCGATGCGGTGACGAACGCTTGCTGGCAGGCCGCTGTTGGTGGATCGTCCGCCTCCGCATCATCTCGTGATCACCTCCGATTGACAGGGTCTCGCTCGGTCCGCGGTCGACGTGGTCCCGTGCACACGGCCTGAGAGGGTGGAGCTTGTCGTCCGTCACGTCCACCCCGCCGGCATCCGCTCCTGCGGCTGCATCCGAGCGGAAGGCTCCTGTCCGGAGGCGCCGGTTCGGCCCCCGCGAACGTCATGACTTCCTGGTGTTCCTCGCCCTCGCGGCGCCGAACGTCCTGCTGATCGTCGCGTTCACCTACCGGCCGGTCCTCACCAACCTCTATTACTCGACGCTCAACTGGACCCTCGGCGCCGCATCGGCCATCCCGATCGGCCTCGGCAACTACGTCGAGTTCTTCACCTCACCCGGCACGGCCGAGATCGCGCGGGTCACGGCGGTCTTCACCGTCGCCACCGTCGGCGGGTCGATGATCCTCGGGCTGCTGATCGCGCTGGCGCTCAACCGCCGGATGCGCGGCATCGGGTTCGCGAGGGCCGCGGTGTTCTCGCCGTTCGTCCTCTCGGGCGTCGGCGTCGGCCTGATCTGGACGTTCATCTTCGACCCGACGGTCGGCATCCTCGGCGGCGTGCTGCGCTCGATCGGCGTGGCGAGCCCGGAGTGGTTCAACAACCCGCAGCTCGCGCTCGTGATGGTGATCATCGTCTACGTGTGGAAGAACATGGGCTACGCGGCGGTGATCTACCTGGCCGGCCTGCAGTCCATCCCGCAGGACCTGCTCGAGGCCGCCGCGCTCGACGGGGCCGGGAGGTTCCGCACGTTCCGCTCGGTCGTGCTGCCGCTGCTGTCGCCGACCACGTTCTTCCTGCTGGTCACGAGCGTACTCAACTCGCTGCAGGCGTTCGACATCATCCGGATCATGACGCCGCTGGGGCAGGGCACCAACACGCTGATCTACGAGGCGTACCTGCAGGCGTTCGGCGGCTACAACCGGGCGGGCTACTCCGCGACGGTCTCGACGGTGCTGTTCGGGGTGCTGGTCATCTTCACCCTGGTGCAGATCCTCTTGCTGGAACGGCGGGTGCACTACCGGTGACCACCTCGATCACGACCCCGCCCCCCGCCCCGCCCGCGGCGCCGCCACCCGCGCACCCGCTGGCCCCGCGCAACCTGTGGGCCGCCGCCGTGGCGTCCTACGTGCCGCTGCTGATCGCCACCGCCGTGGTGGTGCTCCCGCTGCTGTGGATGGTGCTCGCGTCGTTCAAGACGACCAGCGAGATCCTCACGACGGACCTGTCGTTCCTGCCGCGCAGCCTCGCGCCCACGAACTACATCCAGGCCGCCGACGAGGTGCCCTTCGGCAGGCTGTTCCTCAACTCGACGATCGTCACGGTGGTCGGGGCCGCGATCAAGGTCGCGCTCGCGATCATGACGGCGTACGCGCTGGTCTTCGTGCGGTTCCCGTTCAAGAGCCTGGTGTTCGCCGGCATCCTCGCCACGCTGATGGTGCCGCCGCAGGTGTCACTGCTGCCGAACTACCTGTTCATCACCGGGCTCGGCGGGGCCGACACCTACTGGGGCATCATCCTGCCCGGGTTGGGCACGGGCTTCGGGACGTTCCTGCTGCGCCAGCAGTTCATGACGCTGCCGCAGTCGATCATGGAGGCCGCCGAGATCGACGGGGCCGGGCACTGGCGGCGGCTCACCCGCATCGTCATCCCGATCTCGATGCCCAGCATCGTCACCGTCGCGCTGGTGAGCATCGTCTTCGAGTGGAACGACTACCTCTGGCCGCTCGTCATCGTCTCCGACCCGAACATGATGACGCTCCCGGTCGGGTTGACGCTGCTGTCGAACAGCGAGAGCAAGCTCTCGGCGTTCGGCGTGCTGATGGCCGGCTCGGTGGCCGTGATCATCCCGGTGCTCATCGTCTTCACGGCGCTGCAGCGCTACATCATCGCCGGCCTCACGCAGGGCGCGGTCAAGGACTGAACCACCCCCCTCCACCACCAGAAGGACGTTCCATGTCGGCAGTACACCAGCCCTTCGATCGACGCGGTTTCCTGCGCATCGCCGGCGCCGTCGGTCTCACCGCCGCAGCGGCCGCGTGCGGCGGCCCGTCCACGTCCGGCGCCACCGGCCCGGCCGCCGGACCGGCCCAGATCGACTTCTCCGGCGTCAAGCCGGCACCCGAGATCACCTGGTGGTCCAACAACCCCGGCGGATCGCAGGCGGTGTCGCAGCAGATCGTCGACGCCTTCAACGCCTCGCAGAAGGACACCAAGGTCACGCTCGTCACCGCGGGCAAGGACTACGAGGAGATCGCGCAGAAGTTCCAGACCGCGCAGACCGGCGGCTCGGTGCCGGACCTCATCGTCTTGTCGGACGTGTGGTGGTTCCGCTACTACATGCTCGGCTCGATCATCCCGCTGGACTCGGCGATCAAGGCCGTCGGCATCGAGACCGGCGACTACCGCGACCAGCTGCTGGCCGACTACCAGTACAACAACGCGCAGTGGGCGATCCCGTGGGCCCGTTCGACGCCGCTGTTCTACTACAACAAGGCCCACTGGGCCGCCGCCGGCCTGCCCGACCGCACCCCCAAGACGTGGGAGGAGTTCGCCGACTGGGCTCCCAAGCTGCAGTCCGCGGTGCCGGGTGTGCAGCACGCGTTCCAGATGCCCGCGCTGGCCGGGTACGCGGGCTGGAGCTTCCAGAACCTGCTGTGGGGCTACGGCGGCGGCTGGAGCAAGGACTTCGACGTCACCTGTGACGCTCCCGAGGCCGTGGCCGCGATGCAGTACCTGCAGGACGCGGCGTACAAGGGCAAGTGGGCGGGCGTGGCGAGCGTCGACTCCGCCAACGACCTGTCCGCGGGCGCGGTCAGCGCCACCGTCAGCTCGACGGGCAGCCTGGTCGGCATCCTCAAGGCCGCCAAGTTCGACGTCGGCGCCGGCTTCCTGCCGGGCGGGCCCGCGACGAGCTCGCCGGTGTGCCCGACCGGTGGAGCCGGCATCGGCATCCCGAAGTCGATCACGAAGGAGCGGCAGTTCGCCGCGGCCACGTTCCTGAAGTTCCTGACCTCGCCGGAGAACACCGTGACGTTCGCGGGTGCCACCGGGTACATGCCGGTGCGCAAGTCGGCCGACGTCACGGCGCTGGAGGCGAAGTCGCCGCTGAGCAAGATCGCGATCGACCAGCTCGCCGTCACGCGCGTCCAGGACCGGGCCCGCGTGTTCTTCCCCGGCGGTGACCAGGAGATGGCCAAGGCCTGCGCCAACATCCTGACGCAGCAGAAGGACCCCAAGACCGAGCTGACGGCGCTCAAGACCGCGCTCGAGAAGATCTACACCAACGACGTGAAGCCGCACATCTGAGTGGGGCGGCCCCGCGCCGGCCCCGTTGCAGGAAAGCCACTTTGCCGCAACCACGTTGCGGGAAAGTGGCTTTCCTGCAATCCGAGAGCCCGCCGGAACAGCTCTCAGCCCGGCTGGACCGTGACGTCACCACTGTCGGAACGCAGGTCGAGACGGTGCGCGCCGGCCGGGTCGTTGGCGATCCGGACGGTGGCGGTGCCGCTGTCGGTGACGGCCGAGACGTTGTAGGAATCAGCAGGGTAGGAAGAACCGGCCGGCACGGTGACCGTGATGCTGCCGCTGCCGGCGTTCGCCGTCACGTCCTGCGGCGTGGTCAGTGCCAGCCGGACATCACCGCTGTCGGCCGTCGCGTCGACCCGGCCCCCGCGCAGCGACCGGCCGTCGATCGTGCCGGAGTCGGCGTTGGCGCGCACCGGGCCGGTGATGCCGTCCATCGTGATGTCGCCGGAGTCCGACGTGACGTCGACGGCGCCCAGCCCCGTCAGCGCGTAGGAGCCGCTCGAGATCTTCCCGTTGATCGGGGTGCCGGTCGGGACGGTGATCGTGTAGTCCACCGAGCAGTTCCCGGTGCAGTCCTCGAGCACCAGCACGCCGCCCTCCACCCGCTGGGTGGCGCCGGGCTTCTCCCCGCTGTAGCTGACGACGCGGTGCACGGTGGCCGGTCCGGTGCCGCCGCGCACGGTGACGTCCCCCGAGTCCCCGGTGACGCGCACGGCCGTGATCTGCTGCGACAGCGTGGCGTCGTCGCTGAACTCGGCCTTGCGCAGCCCGCAGGCGCCGAGCCCGGCCACCCCGATCGCCGTGGCCGCCACAACTGCTCCCAGCCGAACCGACTGACGCACCGCAATCCCTCATCCCGCTCCGACCCCCGACCGGTGATCACCGGTCGGGAGTGACGTTAGGGGGCGGGCGGGGCGCGTCCCATGGGGCATACCCCCATCTGCGGCGGGGGTCCGCTACCCCCGGGGATCGAGCTCGGCGAGGCTGTCCTCCAGGTGGGTCAGCATCCGCTGCAGGTGCGGGACGTTGCGCCGGCAGCCGGTGAGACCGAACTGCATGGCGCCGTTGTAGCTGGTGACGGTGATGTTGAGGGCCTGGCCCTCGAACGGGATGGAGACCGGGTAGGTGCCCTGCAGCTTCGCGCCGTTCCAGTACAGCGGGGTGCGGGAGCCCGGGACGTTCGAGATGATCAGGTTGAACATCGAGACGACGCCGGCGAGACCCGGCACCATGTTCAGCATCGTCGGCAGGCCCAGCAGCATCCCGGTCATGGCCTGGATCTGCAGCGGCGTCTGGCCCGCCATCACGGCCTTGGCCCGGTTCATCGACGCGCGGATCTCCTGCAGCCGGTCGTGCGGGTCCGCGATGTCGGTGGCGAGGCTGCACAGCACGATGCCCACCTCGTTACCGCCGGCCGCGGTGCTGCCCGCCGCCCGCAACGACACCGGAACGGCGGCGACGAGCGGCTTGTCGGGCAGCGCGCCCTGCTCCTCGAGGTAGCGGCGCAGCGCCCCCGCGCACATCGCCAGCACCACGTCGTTGAGCGTGGCCCCCGCCGCGGCGCCCGCCGCCTTGAGCCGGTCGATCGGCCACGGCTGCGCCGCGAAGCGCCGGGCACCGGTGATCGGGCCGTTGAGGATGGTGCGCGGCGCCGGGACGGGCAGCGCGTCGGACTGCGAGCGCAGCGTGCCGACCGCGAGCTTGGCCAGCACCGGAAGGGTGCCCGCGATGTCGCCGACGGCACCGACCGCCGAGCGGATCATGCCCAGCGGGTCTATCGACGCGCCACTGCCGTTGGCGCCGGTGGACTCCGGGAGCTTCGCCCACAGCGGCACGACCGGCCCGTCCGGCGTCTCGGACAGCGACTTGATCAGCATCCGGGTGGCCGAGACGCCGTCGACGAGTGCGTGGTGCACCTTCATGTAGGTGGCGAAGCGGCCGTCCTGCAGGCCCTCGATGAGGTGGAACTCCCACAGCGGCCGGTGGCGGTCCAGCAGCGTGCCGTGCATGCGGGAGGTCAGCTCCAGCAGCTCCCGGACCCGGCCCGGTCGCGGCAGCGCCGAGAGCCGCACGTGGTACTCGAGGTCGACCGCGGCGTCGTCGGCCCACGCGATCTGGCCGAGGCTGCTCACCGGCGTGGCCGGGCGGCTGCGCATCAGTGGCCGGAGATCGGTGAAGCCCAGCAGCTCCTGGTAGAGGTTGCTCACATGGTCCGGGCCGGCTCCGGGCGGCAGCTCGAACAGCTGCAGGCCCCCGACGTGCATCGGGTGCTCCCGGGACTCGCCGATGAGGAACATCGCGTCGACTGGCTGCATCAGGCCCATGGGCGTCAGCCTCTGGCCTCGACCCGGTGGCGTCAACGCCGCAGCACAGCGCGGCGGCATCGAATTCCTGTCGTGGCGGGAATCACGTAGGGGGAGCACGCCGGATGGGGTAGGCGGTATCGTCTCCCGGAAGAGTCGAGAGGCGCTGCGACGGGCTGCTGCCCGCCACGCTCGGCTCGCACGCATCACTGTAAGGGCGCCTCCCTTCCCGGGAGGTTGCCAGGTGAGTTCGTCCGAGTCGGCGCTACGAGCGCTTCTCAACCAGCGGGTCGCGGTGCTCGACGGCGCGTGGGGAACGATGCTGCAAGGCGCCGGCCTCACCCCGGACGACTACCGCGGCGATCAGTTCGGTTCCCACACCCATGACGTCACCGGCGATCCCGACCTGCTGAACCTGACGCGGCCCGACGTGATCCTCGACGTCCACCGGCAGTACCTGGCGGCGGGCGCCGACATCACCACCACCAACACGTTCACCGCCACCAGCATCGGCCAGGCCGACTACGGCCTCGAGTCGCGGGTGCGCGAGATGAACCTGGCGGGCGCCCGGCTCGCCCGCGAGGCCGCCGACGAGTTCGCCGCGCCGGATCGGCCGCGCTTCGTCGCCGGGTCGATCGGCCCGCTCAACGTCACGCTGTCGCTCTCGCCCAGGGTGGAGGACCCCTCCTACCGCGCCGTCACGTTCGACCAGGTCCGGGCCGCGTACGCCGAGCAGATCGCCGCGCTCGCCGAGGGTGGCGTCGACCTGCTGCTCATCGAGACGATCTTCGACACCCTCAACGCCAAGGCCGCCATCGCCGCTGCGCGCGACGTCGCTCCCGACCTGCCGCTGTGGATCTCCGTGACGATCGTCGACCTCTCGGGCCGCACGCTGTCCGGGCAGACCGTCGAGGCCTTCTGGAGCTCGATCGAGCACGCCCGCCCGCTCGTCGTCGGCGTCAACTGCTCGCTGGGTGGCGCCGAGATGCGCCCGCACGTGGCCGAGCTGGCGCGCTTCGCCGACACCTACGTGGCCAGCCACCCCAACGCCGGCCTGCCCAACGCCTTCGGCGGCTACGACGAGACGCCGGAGGAGACCGCCGAGCTGCTCGGCGAGTTCGCCGCGTCCGGGCTGGTCAACATCGTCGGTGGCTGCTGCGGCACGGGCCCGGCGCACATCGCTCGCATCGCGGCCGCCGTTGCCGATCTGCCGACCCGCACGGTGCCCGCGGCGCCGCACCGCACGCGCTACAGCGGACTCGAGCCGTTCGAGATCGGCGCCGACACCGGCTTCGTCATGATCGGCGAGCGCACCAACGTCACCGGCTCGGCCCGGTTCCGGCGCCTGATCGAGGGCGGCGACGCCCAGGGCGCCGTCGACGTCGCGCTCGAGCAGGTGCGCGGCGGCGCCAACCTGCTCGACGTCAACATGGACGCCGACCTGCTCGACAGCGAGGAGGCGATGACCACCTTCCTCAACCTCATCGCCACCGAGCCCGAGGTCGCCCGCATCCCGATCATGATCGACAGCTCCAAGTGGACCGTGCTCGAGGCCGGGCTCAAGTGCGTGCAGGGCAAGGGCGTGGTCAACTCGATCAGCCTCAAGGAGGGCGAGGAGCCCTTCCTGGAGAAGGCCCGGATCGTCCGTGACTACGGCGCAGGCGTCGTCGTCATGGCCTTCGACGAGAAGGGCCAGGCCGACACCACCGAGCGCAAGGTGTCGATCTGCGGCCGCGCCTACGACCTGCTCGTCGGCATCGGCTTCCCCGCCGAGGACATCATCTTCGACCCCAACGTCCTGGCCATCGCCACGGGCATCAGCGAGCACAACGGCTACGGCAAGTCCTTCCTGGAGGCGCTGCCGCTGATCAAGCAGCGCTGCCCGGGCGTCCGGATCAGCGGCGGCATCTCGAACCTGTCGTTCTCCTTCCGCGGCAACAACGTGGTGCGCGAGGCCATGCACTCGGCGTTCCTCTACTACGCCGTCACGGCCGGGCTCGACATGGGCATCGTCAACGCCGGGCAGCTGGCCGTCTACCAGGACATCCCCGCCGATCTGCTCGAACTCGTCGAGGACGTGCTGTTCGACCGGCGCGAGGACGCCACCGACCGGCTCGTCACGTTCGCCGAGACCGTGAACGGCTCGGGCACCCAGCGCGTCGTCGACCTGGCCTGGCGCGACGCGCCCGTCGAGCAGCGGCTCTCGCACGCGCTCGTGCACGGCATCGTCGACTTCATCGTGGAGGACACCGAGGAGGCCCGCCTCACGAGGGCGCGGCCACTCGAGGTGATCGAGGGCCCGCTGATGGACGGCATGAAGATCGTCGGCGACCTGTTCGGCTCCGGCAAGATGTTCCTGCCGCAGGTGGTCAAGAGCGCGCGCGTGATGAAGCGTTCGGTGGCCTACCTCGAGCCGTTCATGGAGGCCGAGAAGGAACTGGCCCGCCAGGAGGGCCGCGAGGAGGTCAGCCGCGGGCAGGGCAAGGTCGTGCTGGCCACCGTCAAGGGCGACGTCCACGACATCGGCAAGAACATCGTGGGCGTGGTGCTGGGCTGCAACAACTACGAGGTCATCGACCTCGGGGTCATGGTGCCAGCCTCGGTCATCCTCGACACGGCCGTCGCCGAGGGTGCCGACGCCGTCGGGCTGTCCGGCCTCATCACGCCGTCGCTCGACGAGATGGTCACCGTCGCCGCGGAGATGCAGCGCCGCGGGCTGAAGCTGCCGCTGCTGATCGGCGGCGCCACCACGTCGCGCCAGCACACGGCGGTGCGCATCGCGCCGGCCTACGACCAGGTCACGGTGCACGTGCTCGACGCGTCCCGCGTCGTCGGCGTCGTGTCCGACCTGATGGACAACGACCGCGCCGACGCACTGGACACGAGCAACCGCGCCGACCAGGAGCGCCTGCGCGTGGCGCACGCCAACAAGCAGCGCCAGCCGATGCTCACCGTGGAGCAGGCACGCGCCAACTTCGAGCGCGTCTCCTTCGACGGCCTGCCGGTGCCGGCCTTCACCGGTCTGCGCGTGGTCACACCCGAGCTCGACGAGCTGCGCGCCATGATCGACTGGCAGTTCCTGTTCCTGGCGTGGGAGCTCAAGGGCAAGTACCCGGCGATCCTGGACCAGCCGGTGGCGCGGGAGCTGTTCGACGACGCCAACACCCTGCTGGACAAGATCATCGCCGAGGACCTGTTCCAGGCGAAGGGCGCCTACGGCTACTGGCCCGCGCACTCCGAGGGCGACGACATCCTGCTCGAGGGCGGCGTCAGCTTCCCGATGCTGCGCCAGCAGACCAAGAAGCCCGAGGGCCGCGCCAACCGCTGCCTGTCGGACTACGTCGCGCCGGCCGGTGATCACCTCGGCGGCTTCGCCGTCGCCATCCAGGGCGCGGAGAAGCTCGCGGCGTCCTACGAGGCGGTGCAGGACGACTACCGGTCGATCATGGTGAAGGCGCTGGCCGACCGCCTCGCCGAGGCGTTCGCCGAGTACATCCACCTCGAGGCCCGGCGCAACTGGTTCGAGCCCGACGCGGAGCCGGACCTGGCCGACCTGCACGCGGAGCGCTTCCGCGGCATCCGCCCCGCGCTGGGGTACCCGGCGAGCCCCGACCACAGCCTCAAGCAGGAGCTGTTCGACCTGCTCGACGCCGACGCGCTCGGCATCGAGCTGACCGAGTCGTTCGCGATGACGCCCGCCGCCGCCGTCAGCGGCCTGATCTTCGCCCACCCGGAGTCGAAGTACTTCACCGTCGGACGGCTGGGCAAGGACCAGATCGAGGACTACACCCGCCGCCGCGGCCTCGACCAGGCAGAGGTGGAGCGCTGGCTGCGGCCGAACCTGGCGTACGAGCCGGAGTAGGCCAGCTCGACGCTCGCACACACCGGAGCACCCCCGCACACACCTTCCAGGGTGTGTGCGGGCACGCCAGGGTGTGTGCGAGCGCGCCTTTCAGCCGCAATCCTCAGCGCCGCGCCGCCCGCCGCAGGTACACGGCGAGCAGTGCACCGAGGACCACGCCCATGGCCAGCACCGCAGATCCGATGCCGATGACCTCGGCCAGTGCTCCGCAGCCCAGCACGAGCACCGCCATCGCGGTCACCAGCCCGTGGCTCAGCGAGCCGGCGGGCCAGGTGAACTGGCGAAGCTGGCTGATCACGATCATGAAGACCGCCACCGGGACGGCCACGGCGAGGCCCGCGACCGCGAGCGGGAGGTGGGCCTGGTGCTCGCTCGCCAGCACGGCCACCTCGAGTCCAGCACCGAGGGCCGCGATCGCGGCGAACACCAGGTAGTGACCGTATCCCCAGGTCAGGGCCACCCGCATGGAGACGAGGCCGGCGTCGTCACCACCGAGGAAGTAGGTCCACCACAGCCCGAAGATCAGCAGCAGGCCACCGATGGCGAGCATGATCAGGTCGATCGACAGGCCGGCCTCGGTGATGCCCGACTGGAAGGCGATGGTGGTGCCGAGCACGCACTCCCCCAGCACGATCAGGGTCAGCAGCCCGTAGCGCTCGGCGATGTGCTCCGGGTGCCACGTGGTGGCGCCCCGGCTCTCCGCGAAGACCGGCACCGCGATCTCCGCGAGCACGAGCACGCCGAACGCGATGTAGTCGAGCGGGTGCGGCAGCGCGAGGCGCACCAGCCACAGCACCTGCACCACCGCGATACCGCCCGCGTAGCGCAGCGCGCAGGCCCGCCCGGCGGGGTGTTCGCGCGCCGCCCGCAGCCACTGCAGGACCATGGGGACGCGCATGATCGCGTAGCCGATCGTGGCCACGGTGAAGTCGTACTCGGTGAGCGCGGCGGGCACGCCGGCGGCGAGCACCAGCACACCGGCCATCTGCACCAGGGTGAGCAGCCGGTAGGGCACGTCGTCGGTGTCGTAGGCCGAGGCGAACCAGGTGAAGTTCATCCAGGCCCACCAGATCGCGAAGAACACCATCGCGTAGCCAAGCAGCGCCGAGCCGATGTGGTCGGCCTCGACGCCGTGGGCGAGCTGCGCGGCGGCCTGGGAGATCGCGACGACGAAGCACAGGTCGAACAGCAGTTCCAGGGGGGTGGAGGCGCGGTGGGACTGGCCGGGATCCCGCGCCACCATGGACCGGCGCCACGGGACCCGGAACGCCGGCACCGTCTCGGGGCTCTCGCTCATGGCCGAGAGCCTGGCACGGCAGGATGCCGGACATGCGATTCGGGGTGTTCCTCCTGTCCCCGCAGTTCCCCGGCGCCACGCACACCGCCGTGCTGGATGCGACGGTGGCGACGGCCGTGGCTGCCGATGAGGCCGGGTTCGACGAGGTCTGGGTCGCCGAGCACCACTTCCTGTCCTACGGGGTGTGCCCGTCGGCCCTGACGCTCGCCGGTTTCCTGCTCGGCGCGACGAAGCGGGTCACGGTCGGCACCGCCGTCACCGTGCTCCCCCATCACCACCCGGTGGCCGTGGCCGAGCAGGTGCTGCTCGCCGCGCTGGGCGAGCAGGCCGTTGCGGGGTTCCCCGACCTCGCGGTCGTGCCGCAGCCGCGTACCCGGCCGCGGCCCGGCGTCGTGGTCGCGGCGACGTCCGACGCCACGGTCGCGCTGGCCGCCCGCCGAGGGCTGCCGCTGCTACTCGGCATGCATGCCGACGACGCGGAGAAGGCGGCGGCGATCGCGCACCACGAGTCGGTGGCCGGGCACCCGGTCGGCGGCCACGTCGGCGTCGGGATCGCGCACGTGGCCGACACCGACGCCGAGGCCGTCGCGCTGCTGCAGGACCGGCTGCCGCGGTGGTTGCGACCGGGGCCGGCCGGCTACCGGCGTGCCGACAGGGCACCGCATCGCACCCGCGACCCGGACGCCTACGCGGCGCTGCTGTGCCGCCTGCACCCCGTCGGCTCCCCCGAGCCGTGCCGTCAGCGGCTGGCCGGGGTGGCCGCGGGCATCGACACCATCGTGCTGACGGTCGACGGCACCGGTGAGCACAGCCACACCTGGACACGATCACGCGGCTGGGCACCGAGGTCCGGCCGGCGCTGCGCTGACTTGACCTCGAGTCAACTTCAATGGTGAGGATCGGAACATGGCAGCCAACAGCGTTCTGGACGAGGCCTACGGCCGGCTGCACCACACCGGCCCGGAGTTCGTCGGCTGGCTGAGCAACCATGGGCCGATGGCCGCGGACGCGCTGATCCGGATCGGCCGCGCGGGCGAGGTCGCGCGGTGGGTCGACGGTTACGCGCAGCGGCTGGAGGAGGAGCCCGCGCCGCGGTGGGCGATCGACGCGGCAGGCTGGCGGGAGCCGCTGGGTGACCCGTCCCGGCTCGGGGACTGGCTCGCCTTCTTCGCCACCGCGGTGCACGCCGAGCCGTGGGAGGCCCTGCTCGCGACGTGGTGGCCCCGGCTGCTGCCGGGCGCGATCGCCTCGGCCACGCACGGCCTCATCCGCACCGGACACGCCGTGCGCGCGCTGCGCGAGGAGGTCACCGCCGAGCGGCTCGACGACATCCCGGCCGCGGGGATCGGGGAGGGCGGCGGAACCCGCACCCGGCTCGCTCGCGTCGCCGCGTCCACGGAGTGGCCGCGCGCCACGCAGGCACTGCGGCCGGTGACACCCGCAGCGGCCGGGCCCGCCGCGCTCGACGAGCTCGTGGACGCCGCCGTCGACCGGTACCTGCACTGGGCGCACGGCAACCCGGTGATGCTCGTGCATGCCGCCACCGCACCCCGCGCGGCGGCACTGGTGATCCCGGCACTGCCGACGCAGCTGTGGCAGCCCACCTACAACACGGCATGGGCCGTGACGGCGGCGATCTCGGCCGCCTACCGGCCGGCCGACCCGGCCGCGCCACCCGCCCACTCCCCGGAAGATCCCGAATCGGTCACCGACCGCGCCGTGGCGGTGGCGGACGAGCACGCGATCAAGTTCGTGGAGGTGGCGCTGGAGAGCCACCGGCGGGGCAACGGGACTGCCCTCGCCGCCGCCGACCGTGCCAGCGAGCTGATCGGCCGGGCCTAGCTCATGGCAGGGGTCGGGGTCGCGCTCACCCCGCCGCGATCGTGAGCTCCCAGCGCAACGTGCCCGAGGCTCCCGTCGACGCCGGCTCCCCCGGCCCGTCCAGCGCAGCGGCCGTCCCCACCATCGGCTCCACCCCGATCGAGCGGTACGGGCCGCCTGCGGGCCAGCCGCCCAGGTTGCGCCACAGCAGCAGCGAGCACGGCGCGTCACCCTCGAGCACCCGCCACGCCAGCTGCAGGGTGTCGGCGCCGTCGTGCACCGTCGCCGCCGCGCAGCCGGGCAGCACCGCCGCCACCGCCGTGCCGTCGTCGGGGCCCAGCCGATCGAGCCCCGACGGCCAGTCCACCGTCCGGCCCTCGTCGATCAGCACCGCCGTGGTCGCGCCCGGCGCCTCCAGCCGCGCCGACGGCGAGACGTCCAGCAGCGCGTGCACGGCGTGGACGAACGGGGTGTGCGGCGGGCCCATCACCGTGTAGTCGACGGTGAGCGGCGCGCCGCCGCGGTTCCGGCGCGCGAGCCGGAGGTCGCCGTGGCGCTCGCCCCAGGGTCGCGACCACACGTCGCCGTGGTCGGGGAGCCCGCGGACGGTCGGGAAGCACTCCTCCACTCCCCCGGCGTCGACGAACGTCGCACCCGGCCGGGCCGCCCGGCGCGCCGCCTCCGCGGAAGCGTTGCGCCACAACCACTCGCGCTCCGGGGTACGCAGCGACGTCCATCGGCCGCCGTGTGCCGCGTCGAACTCGACGGTCAACTGCACGGCACGCGCTCCAGCACGACGACGTCGCAGTCCGGGGCGAGCGCGAACGGCACGTCCACCCCGCCGACGGTGAGCGTGCCGCCGTTCACGTCCCTCCCGTGCACGCGGTAGCTGCCGCCGGGGTCGAGCCCGACCGGGCGCACCGTCACCGCACCGGCACCTGGCCGCGCCCACACCAGCAGCACCACCCGCGACTCCCCCGTGTACTGCACGGCGTAATGCGCGCCACCGGGCTGCCCGTGGCGCGTGACGAGGCCGGACCGCACGACGTCGCGGACCTCCCGGTACAGCGCCACGAGCTCGCGCGCCCGCGAGCGGGTCGGCGCGTCCCAGGCCAGCAGGTCGGCACCGATGCCCAGCACCCCGGCCATCGCGACGAGGAACCGGAACTCGAGGCTCGTCGCGGCGGTGTCGAGCCGGTCGGGCTCGTCGGTCACCCACGAGCTCATGACCGACGGCGGGTAGGCCGAGAGGAAGCCGTGCTGGATGGCGAGCCGGTCGCGCGGGCCCGTCTCGTCCGACGGCCAGACCACATCGGACAGTGCCAGCACGGCGTTGTCGACGCGGCCGCCACCGCCCGCGCACGCCTCCACCGTGACGTGCGGGAACTCCTTGCGCAGCAACGCCATCAGCCGGTAGTAGGCCCGCGTGTGGGCCACCGGCCAGCGCGTGATCGAGCGGTTCATGTCCCACTTGAGGTAGCTGATCGGGTGCTCGGTGAGCAGCCGCCGCAGCATGTCGCCCGCCCACGCCTCGACCTCGGGACGGCCCAGGTCGAGCGTGTACTGGTTGCGCATCGTGATCAGCGGCCGGTGCACCCAGTCCGGATGCTCCCGGTACAGGTCGCTGTCGGGGTTGACGGCCTCGGGCTCCACCCACAGCCCGAACCGCATCCCGCGCTCCAGCACGCCCTTGACCAGCGGCTCCAGGCCGTCGGGGAACCTCTCGGTGTCGACGAACCAGTCGCCGAGCCCGGCCCGGTCGCTGGTGCGCCCGCGGAACCAGCCGTCGTCGACGACGAACACCTCGGCGCCGATGTCGGCGGCGACGTCGGCGAGCGCGAGCTGGTGCTCCACCCGGACGTCGAACGTGGTGGCGTACCAGGAGTTGTAGACGATCGGCCGGTCCCCGGCCCGCACCAGCGCGCCGTTCTGGTACTCGTGCCACGCCCGCGCCACCCCGGCCGGCCCGTCCGCGCTCCAGACGCCGAGCAGGCGTGGCGTCTCGAACTCCTCCCCGGCCGCGAGGGTGATCACCGTGGACTCGTCGTCGATCCCGCCGCTGACGCGCACGACCTCGCGGAACGGCACCGCGTCCACCTGCAGCCGCCACGACCCGCTCCACGCCAGCGCGACGCCGTAGGTCGCACCCGAGCCGTCGCGCGAGCGCAGCGTCACCACCGGCGCGTACGTGTGCGACGTGACGCCCTGGCGGCTGCCCAGCGACAGCTGCCCGGCCGGCAGGTCCACCTCGACCGGGGTGAACTCCCGCGACCAGGCCCCCACCAGCTCGCCGACCCGGGCTCCCGGCCCGACGGGCACGTTCCAGCCCGCGCCGAACGCCCTGGTCAGCGTCACGTCGCGCAGCGCACGGACCACGGCCCAGCGCTCGATGACGTCATGGTCACGAGACGTGCGCCAGTGCAGCGTGGCCTCGACGCCGTCGCCTGCCAGCCGCGCCACCAACCCGCCGGGCACCCGCTCGACGGCCAGCACGGACAGGGCCAACCCGCCGGGCACCAGCAGCTCGCTGGTCTGCGCGAACCTGGTGCCGGCCGCGGCGAACTCCAGCGGCGTGACGTCGGCGTCGGTCTCGAACGAGGAGTGCCGCACCGGGCCGAGCGTGCGCGGGTGCTCCGGATCGCCCCAGTGCTGCAGCACGAGCCCGTCCCCGACGACGTAGACCGACCGGGCGGTCCGCAGTTCCCACGTCATTTGTTCGACCCCACCAGCAGCCCGGAGACGAACTGCTTCTGGAACACGAAGAACACGATCGCCGTCGGGATCGCCGCCACGAGCGAGCCGGACGCGATGACGTTCCACGAGCTGGAGAAACCACCCTGCAGGTTGAGCAGTGCCGCCGTCACCGGGAACTTCGTCTCCGTGCGCAGCACCGTCATCGCCCAGATCAGGTCGTTGAAGATCCAGGTGGTCGCCAGCGCCGCGAGCGCGGCCAGCGCGGGGCGACACAGCGGCAGCACGATGCTCCAGAAGGTGCGGCCCGCACCCGCACCGTCGAGCACGGCGGCCTCGAACACCTCGGTGGGCAGCGACCGCATGAACCCGTGCAGCACGAACGTGTAGAAGCCCAGCCCGAACCCGATCTGCACCACGACCAGCGCGAACAGGGTGTCGTATATCCCCAGCTCCTGCGTGATCCGCGAGACCGGGATGAGCAGGATCTGTGGCGGTAGCAGGTTGCCCGCGAGCATCACCAGCAGGATCGTCCGCCGCAGCGGGACGCGGAACCGCGACAGCGCGTACGCCGCGATCGCCGCCAGCGCCAGCGAACCGAGCACCGCGAACACGGTGACGATCCCGCTGTTGACCAGCGACGCAGCCACGCGACCGCCGACGAGCGCCGTGACGAAGCCGTCGAGGGAGAAGGTCGCCGGGAAGGCGCCCAGCCCGCGCGTGGCGATGTCGTCGAAGCTGCGGACCGCCACGAGCACCACGAAGATGATCGGCGCCAGCCACAGCAGCGTGAACGGCACCATGACGACGTGGAACCACGGCGACCTGCGGGCGTGTGTCACGGCCATGTCAGCTCTCCTCCGCTCGGGACTGGCGGACGAGGTAGGTGATGATGAACGCCACCGCCAGCAGGAAGATCACCACGGCGATCGCGGAGCCGTAGCCCAGGTTCACCAGCGTGAACCCCTGCTGGAACATGTACGTGGAGAGCAGCTGCGTCATGTTGTACGGCCCGCCGCGGGTCATCGCCCACACGATGTCGAACGTGCGCAGCGAGTCGATCACCGTGACGGCGAAGACCACCGTGTTCACGCCGCGCAGCTGCGGCATCACGATCTTCCAGAACCGCTGCCACGCGTTCGCCCCGTCGACGGCCGCGGCCTCCTCCAGCGTCGGATCGGTGCCCTTGAGCCCGGCCAGGTACAGCACCATGATGTAGCCGACCTGACGCCAGACCGCGGCGATGAGCACGGCGTAGAGCGCGATGTCGGGATCGGCGAGCCACTGCCGCGACCACGCCCCGAGCCCGAGCGCGCCCAGCCCGGCGTCGATCGGCCCGTCGGGCTGGTACATGACGCGCCAGAACAGGCCCGTCACGGCCAGCGAGATCACCATCGGCAGGTAGATCGCGCTGCGGTAGAAGCCGACGCCGCGACCGGGGCGGTTGAGCGCGACGGCGAGCCCGAGCCCGCCCACCACCGACAGGCCGCCGAACCCGATCACCCAGATGACGTTGTTGCGCAGCGCCGTCGCGAAGATCGGGTCGGCGAACAGCTTCGTGTAGTTGTCCAGCCCGACCGGCTTGGCCGCCCCGACCCCCTTCCAGCTGGTGAACGACAGCGAGAAGCTGTTGAACGCCGGCCAGAACACCCAGAAGACCTCGACGGCCAGCGGCACCGCGAGGAACAGCCAGACGAGCACCGGGACGCGGCCCAGCACACCCCGGCGCCGCGGCGCCGGGAGCCCGTCCGGGGCCCGCGCCCCCGGCCGCTGCACCCGCGGCCGCACCCCGGCCGCGGTCATGACGAGAAGACCGACTTGGCGGCGGCCTGCCACGCCTTCTGCGTGCCTGCGATGTCGGCCGGGTTCGCGATGAACTTCGTCAGCGCCGCATCGGCCGTGGTCTGCAGCGCGTCGCTGGAGTCCCGGTTGAAGAACTGGGTGATCTCCTTGGTGTTGTTGAGCATCGTGATGGCCTTCTTCACCAGCGGGCTGAACGACGCCGTGTCGACGTCGGGTGAGGTCGGCATGTTCGACCCGCCCGACTTCTGGATGAACTCCTGCTGCGCCGGGGCCGAGGCCAGGTAGGACAGCAGCGCCTTCGCGCCGGCGGCGTTCTTGCTGCCGGCGGCCGCGAAGTAGCCGTCGGTGGGCGCCTCCTCCGCGCTGGGTACGGCAGGGTCGATCGTCGGCACCGAGAAGAAGTCCAGGTCGTCCTGCTGCTCCTTCGGGAAGTACTGGGTGGCGAACGCGCCCACCAGGTACATCGCGGCCTCGTCGTTCACCATCGGTGTGGCCGCCTGCTGCGCGTCCCAGGACGTCTGGTTGGGGTGGAAGTACGGCACGATGCGGCGGTACTGCTCCAGGACGGCGGCGATCTGCTTGTCCTCGAAGGAGCGCTTCCCGGCCAGCAGCTCGCGGTGGTAGGTGGCGCCGTTGATGCGCAGGTTCAGGTAGTCGAACCAGCCCGATGCCATCCAGGGCGTCGGCCCGATGCCGTTGGTCAGCGGCACCACCCCGCGCGCCTTGAGCGTGTCGCAGAGCTTGATGAACTCGTCCCACGTGGTGGGCGGCGTGACGCCCCACTTCGCGAACGCGGACTTCTTGTAGAAGATCGACCACCAGTAGTAGTTGGTGGGCACGAAGATCGACTTGCCGTCGCTGGAGGTGGACAGCGCCTTGAGCGCCGGCGAGAAGTTCGCGCAGGCCCCGCCGGGCTGCCACAGTTCCGAGACGTCGAGCAGCAGGTTCTGCGCGGCGTAGGAGTTCGCGACCGACCCCGCGTACCAGGCCAGCACGTCCGGCGGGGTGGCGCTCGTCAGGTACGTCGAGAGCTGGGCGCGGAACTGCTCGGTGGCCACCGAGTTGAGCGTGACCTGCCCGGTCTTGTACTCCCCCACCAACGCCTGCAGCGCGGCCTTGGGCCCGGCGTCCTGGATGGACGACTGCAGCGTCAGCGTGCTGGCGGCGGCGCCGCTCGCACCACCGGCGTCGGCACCGGTGCCGACGCAGCTCGCCACCAGCGGCAGCGCCGTGAGGCTTGCGGCGCCGATCAGGAACCGGCGCCGGGAAAGCGATGTCGTCATGACGACCTCCAGTGCGCCGACGTTGGCGCAGTCAGGGTGAACAGGGCTGGGCAAACGCGATCGGGGCACCCGCGTCTCATCGGATCGCCTCGCGCAGGTCGAGGGCGTCGACGTGGTGGGGGTCCTCGGCGAGCAGCGCCGCGAGCCGCTTGGCGGCGCTCTCGTTGTCGCCGTCGAGCACGTCGAGCTGGGCGCGCAGGAACTGCACGCGGCGGGCCTGGGCCAGGGCCGGGTCCACGGTGAACAGCAGCATCGACGGCAGCGACGTGGCGAAGTAGTCGACGGTCGCCGCCGTGGCGTCGAGCTCGTCGCAGAAGGCCCGCAGCGCCTCGGTGAGTGGCCCGGCGTCGCGTCCGAGCCTGCGCAGTGCGAGCACCGACGAGTACGTGGCCTCCGAGTACGGGCTGCTGCTCATGGCGAGGAAGTCCCCCTGCTGGGTGGCGGCCCGCTCCCACGCGGCGGCCGCGCCGTCGTGGTCACCCGTTGCGGCCAGCCCGTCGCCGTGCAGCAGGTGCAGCGCTGCGGTGCTGGCGAGCGGGTGGCGGGCCTCGCCGAGCGACGCGGGCGGGTCGAGCGCCGCGGCGGCGTCGCCGGAGAGGCGACACAACCGGTCCCAGACCCGCAGCACCTCCCCCTCCCCGCCCTCCCACGGCTGGAACGTGCGGCCCAGCAGCAGCGCGCGGGCCTCGTCGCGGCGCCCGGCGGTGAGCAGCAGGTCGGCCAGCACGACGGTGGCGTCGTCACGGGACTCGACGAGCTCGCGTGCCCGCAGCAGGCGCGCCATCCGCTCCTCCGGTGCCACCCCGCTGCGCGCGTCGAGCTGGTCGCTCTCGAACAGCAGCCGCGCGTCGGGCCCCGCCACCTCGAGCGCCTGGTCGTAGGCCTGCCGCGCGGACGCGGCGTCGCCGTCGTCGTTGTGCGCGGCGAGGCCGAGGTTGCGCCACACCACCGGGTCGGACGGGTCGAGCGCGGCGCTCGCTCGCCATGCGGTGACGGCGTCGGCGTGGCGGTCCGCGGCGTAGAGCCAGTGGCCCAGCAACGCCCGCGCACGCGCGTCGGCGGGGTCGGTGGCGACGGCGCGCTCCAGCACGAGCGCGTCGTCGAGGCGGGCCGGGAAGCACCACGTGCTGTCCGCGGGTGCGACGGGTGCGGCGCGGCCGAGCCGGCGCAACAGATCGGCGCGGTGGTAGGCGATGACCGGACCGGCAGCGGTCTGGCCGATCACCCGGTGCGCCTCGCGGACCGCGGCCACGTCGAGCACCCGCAGCGCGGCCTCGAGGTCACCGGCCCCCGCGTACTCCAGCGCGACGTCGAGGCAGGTCTGCGCGTCACAGGTGAGCGGGAGGCCCAGCAGGTCGCGGGTCCACCAGTCCAGCGGGTCGAGCGCCAGCGTCGCGCGGGCGAGCGCGTCGGCGTCCGCTCCGGTGCGCCGCAGCACCAGCACCTGCAGCGCCCTGGCCTGCAGGTGCTCCGGTTCGGTGCGCAACACGTCGGCCAGCCGGGCCAGTGCGGCGGCGTCGCGGCCCGCGGCGGCGTCGAGGCGGGCCATCCGGTAGCCCGCGGCCGCGCGCCACGGCCGGGACCATGACGCCGCCGCGAACCGGTCGTAGGCCTCCTCGACGCGGCACCGGCGCTCCAGCACGAGCCCGAGCAGGTAGAGCGCCGTGGTGTCGGCCGGGTGGGCGTTGTGGCCGGTCAGCCGCCCGACGGCGGTGCGCAGTAAGGCCTCCGCGCCGGCGAGATCGCCGCGGCGGTAGGCCCGGGTCGCAAGCCCGATGTTGCCCGCGACGTTGCCGGGATCGCGGCGCAGCGCCTCCCGCCAGTACGGCTCCGGCGAGCGCGTGGCGTGGCGGTACTGCTCGAGGTGGGTGCCGATCAGCGCCAGCTCCTCCACCGTCGCGACGTCGGCGGGGGCGGCAGGCTCGCGGGCCGGCGTCACGTCCCCGGTGGCGGCGGGCACCGCCGCGGCCCAGCTGACCAGCTCGACACCGGCGTGGCGGAGCTGCACCCGCACCGGGTCGGCCGCGAGCGTCACCACGTGGGGACGGCCGGGCGCGATGTCGACGGTCAGCTCGGTGACCGAGCCGGTGGCCTCCTCGATCCGCAGCACGCAGCCGGGTCGCTCGGCGGTCACCACGACGCCGACCCGCCCGTCGACCACGCTCACCGCGGCGTCGGTGGTGGCGGCCTGCACCGGCCCGATCTCCTGGATCGGGTACCAGACCTGCGAGAACACCTTCGTCTCGCCGGGCGCGATGAACGCGAAGTCGGGCTGGTTGTCGGTGAAGACACCCGCCATCAGCTCGACGTAGTGGGCGCCGTCGTCGCTGAGGTTGCGGTCCCAGGCGTGACCGAACGCGGCGTCGCCCCACGTCCACTGCTTCTTGCCGACGGCGACGTGGCGGTCGGCGACGTGCACGAAACCGGCCCGGGCGCGATGGTCGTACCCGCCGAAGAAGCCCTCCCGGCTGCCGACGCCCATGTAGGAGGTGGGCACCGGGATGTTGCGGTAGAAGTCGATGCGGTCCCCGCCCCCGGCGTGGCGGGCCGGGTAGTCGACGCCGTAGTAGTGCCGGTCGGCCTCGGGGAAGGCGGTGATCGCGCGCTTGGCGTGATCGGCCACCACGCGCACGTCACGGGGGAAGAAGGACTGGTAGTGCTCGTCCACGCGGGCGGCGACGTTGGCCCACCACAGGAACGTCTGCGTCAGCTCGCTGCGGTTGTACAGCCGCACCCGCAGCTCCAGCGTGGCGCGGTCGGGGTGCAGCCGCACGCCGTGCATGCCCTTCATCCGTGTGAACGGGTCGTGGTCGGAGCACCACACGGTGACCGCGCCGTCGGCCTCGTGCTCGATCTCGACGTCGGTGGGCAGGAACGTCGCGGGCCGGTGGTGCTGGGGCCAGTTGAACTCGACGCCGCCCGCGATCCAGGGTCCCGCCAGCCCCACGAGCGCCGGCTTGATCACGGGGTTGCGGTAGAAGAAGTCGTAGCCCGACGTGCGGTCGTGGCCGACGTGGATCCGCCCGCCCAGCTCGGGCAGCACCATCACCCGCAGCCAGCGGTTCTCCAGGTGCACCGCGGCCCACGCGACGGGTGCGCTGGTGGGGCTGATCCGGTCGTGGAACGGCAACGGGTACACCCGGCCCGACGAACCCTGGTAGACGCGCCGGTCGAGGTAGGCCGGGTAGCGGTCGGGGGCCGCGGGCAGGTAGCTGTCGATCGTGACGGGCTGCTGCCATGCGGCGACGCCGTCGGCCTCCTGGTCGGCGGGTCGGGGCGGCAGTGCGAGCATGCGGCGACGCTACGAGCGCGACGCCCGCTGCGGCATGGGCGAATCGACCGTGTTCCCTGGACGATTCGACGATCGGGCGTACCGTGTGGCCGTGCTCCTGCCCGACGGGTTCCCCGGCCAGCGCCTGCGGGTGCTGCCGCGCCCGCTCGTGGCGGCGGCGTTGCAGCGGGCCCCGACGGCCGCGCTGCTCGTCACCGACGCCGGCTACTTCCCGCACGCCGCGAACCACGGTCGACGTCGCCCGGACGGCACCGGGGAGGTCGTGGTGATCGTCTGCATCGACGGTGTCGGGCACTGCGAGAGCGGTGGCAGGCGCAGCGTCGTCCCGCCGGGGCACGCGCTCGTGCTGCCCCCGGACCAGCAGCACGCCTACTGGGCCGATCCGGAACAACCATGGACGATCTGGTGGTTGCACGCGACCGGCCAGCAGGTGCCCGAGCTGCTGTCGGTCATCACCGACGACGGTCGGGAGCGGGTGGTGGAGCTGCACGACACCTACCGCGCGGTCTCCACGATCGACGACGCCATCGGCTTCCTGGAGCGCGACGAGACGGTGCCCAGCCTGATCTCCGCGTCCGGGTCGGGGTGGGCGTTGCTGGCGCAGCTCGCCGCCGACACCGTCGGTGGTGGGCGGCAGCGCACCGAACCGATCCGGCAGGCGCAGGAGCACCTGCGACGCAACTTCGCGAAGCCTTTACGCGTCAAGGAGCTGGCCCGAACGGCGGGTTTGTCCCCATCACATTTCGCCACCCTGTTCCGCGCGGCCACCGGCGGCGGGGTCGTGGAGTACACGAAGCGGCTGCGGATGGCACGCGCCCGCGAGCTGCTGATCACCTCGTCGCGCGACATCGCCGACATCGGTGCGGCCGTGGGCTATCCCGACGCCTTCTACTTCTCGCGGCAGTTCCACACCGTCCACGGCGTCAGCCCCACCGACTACCGCCGCTCCCACGCCCAGACCTGACCGTCGAGAACGACGTTGTCATGATCGAATGGCCCTGTTGATCACGGTAACGTCGTTCTCGACGGTCAGCGGGCGCCGATCACGCCGAGGGTGTTGGCGCCGCGGTCGGCCACCTGCACCGTGGCCTTGAGGACGACGTGGCGCAGCGGGGCCGTGGAGCCCTGCACGCGCTCGTGCACCAGGTGCGCGGCCTCGACGCCCATCTCGCGGGTCGGGAGCCGCGCCGACACCACCGCCAGCGGCGACACGTCATAGGGCAGCGACTGGTCCATGCTCGCCAGCTCCACCGAGCCGGGGAAACCGGTCTCCATTGCGAGCAGGTCCGACACCGCCAGCGCGAGCGTGGGCGCGTTGCCGCAGATCAGGGCCGTGAGCCCGGCCTCGGACTCCAGCATCGAGCGCAACCGCTGCCGCCGGGTCGTCGGCTCCATCGGGTCGTAGCCGCGCAGGGCCGAGCGCTCCGGCAGCTCGGGCAGCCCGCGGTCGCGCAGCGCCCGGTAGTGGCCCGAGAGCCGGTCCCGGACGCTCGTGACGTCGGACTCGCTCCACAGCATCGCCGGCGCGCAGTGCCCCCGGTCGAGCATCGCCGCGGTCACCTCGTAGCCCACCGCGAAGTCGTCGAACAGGATCGCGTCGGTCGGCAGGTCGGGCAGGTAGCGGTCGACCACCGTCACCGCGACGCCGTGGCGCTGCATCTCCTCCACCGCACCCGCCGCGGTGGAGCGATCGCGCGGGAACAGGACCACACCCTGCGTGCCGGACGCCCCGATGCGCCGCAGCACCTCCTCCTCGTGCGCGACGCTGCGGGTGTGCTCCATCGCGAGCTGGTAGCCCAGCGTCGCCAGCTCCGCGGCGAGCCCTGAGAGCAGGTCCGACTCGTGCACGCCCCCCGACCCCGGGCTCACGTAGGTGACCAGCCGCTGCCCGGAGGCCGCGACCGGGCGGGCCGGGCGCTGCGCGACGAAGGTGCCGCGCCCGCGGATCCGCACCACGATGCCGTCGGCCACCAGCTCGTTGAGCGCCCGCACCGCGGTGGTCGTGGAGACCTCGAAGCGCTCGACGATCTCGCGCTGGGTGATGAACGGCTCGTCGGGCGAGAACTCGCCACGGGCGATGGAGCCTAGCAGGGACTGCTTCACCCACGCGAACAGGGCGACGCCCGCAGGCGGCTGCGGAGGGGGCGTCGGCTGCCGGCCCTTCTGAGATGAAGTCACTGCCGTCCCTTCCGTCCCGCAGACCATACGGTCCGCCGCGCCCGGCGTCGCCGAAGGCGCGTTCTCCATATTGACGCATTAAAGCGTTGAATCTACGGTCGTACCTCGATGGTGGGCGGATCAAGAGAGATCCGCGACGACACCGGCCTCGACGAGGAGCCTGAGTGCACGACGATCGCGAGCTTGTCGAACAGCGGATCGCACGCATCCTGCGCGAACGCCTGATCCCCGCGGTGCACGGCGAGACCGTGCCCCTGTCGGTCGAGGTCTGGCACGCGCCGGGCGAGCCGCCGGAGGTCGCCGACGGACTGGCCGCCGACTACCGCCCGCTCGAGCCGAACGAGGCATGGGGTCCGGCGTGGGGCACGAGCTGGTTCCACATCACCGGCGCCGTCCCGCAGGAGTGGGCCGGACGCACCGTCGAGGCCGTGGTGGACCTCGGGTTCACCCGCGACCGCGCGGGCTTCTCGGCAGAGGGACTCGTCCACCGCCCGGACGGCACCGCGATCAAGGGCCTGAACCCGAAGAACATCTGGGTCCGCATCGCCGACTCCGCTGCCGGCGGCGAGCCGATCGACCTGTACGTCGAGGCCGCGGCCAACCCGCTGCTCGAGGAGGACGTGCCCACCCCGGTCGGCGACGTGCTCACCGCGGGCGACGAGCCGCTCTACCGGGTGCGTCGCATCGTCCTCGCGGTGTTCGACGAGCCGGTCTGGGAGCTCGTGCAGGACGCCGAGGTTGCCGAGCAGCTCATGTACGAGCTGTCCACAGACGACCCGCGCCGCTGGAACCTGCTGCGCGGGCTCGAGACCGCGCTCGACGCCACGCTGGACTTCAGCGACGTCGCCGGCACCGCGGCCGCCGCGCGCGCCGTGCTCGCCCCGCTGCTCGCGAGCCCGGCCCACGCCAGCGCCCACCGCGTCAGCGGCATCGGGCACGCGCACATCGACTCGGCGTGGCTGTGGCCGCTGCGCGAGACCGTCCGCAAGGTGGCGCGCACCGCGTCCAACGTCACCGCGCTCATGGACGACGACCCCGACTTCGTGTTCGCGATGTCCTCGGCCCAGCAGTGGGCCTGGATGAAGGAGCACCGCCCGAAGGTATGGGAGCGGATGCGGGAGAAGGTCGCCACCGGCCAGTTCGTGCCGGTCGGCGGCATGTGGGTGGAGTCCGACACCAACATGCCCGGCGGCGAGGCGCTGGCCCGCCAGCTCGTGCACGGCAAGCGCTTCTTCCTCGACGAGCTCGGTATCGAGACCGACGAGGTGTGGCTGCCCGACTCGTTCGGCTACACCGCGGCACTGCCGCAGCTGGTGAAGCTGTCGCAGACGCGCTGGTTCCTCACGCAGAAGATCTCGTGGAGCCAGTTCAACAAGTTCCCGCACCACACCTTCTGGTGGGAGGGGCTCGACGGCAGCCGCGTGTTCACGCACTTCCCGCCCGTCGACACCTACAACTCCGAGTTCTCCGGCCACGAGATGGCGCACCTGGTGCGCAACTTCTCCGACAAGGGCTCGGCGAACCGGTCGATGGTGCCGTTCGGGCACGGCGACGGCGGCGGCGGACCCACCCGCGAGATGCTGGCGCGCGCCAAGCGGCTGCGCGACCTCGAGGGCTCGGCGCGGGTCGAGATCGAGAAGCCTGCCACGTTCTTCCAGAAGGCGTTCGACGACTACCCCGACGCCCCCGTCTGGGTCGGCGAGCTGTACCTGGAGCTGCACCGCGGCACGTACACCAGCCAGGCCAAGAACAAGCAGGGCAACCGGCGCACCGAGCACCTGCTGCACGAGGCGGAGCTGTGGGCGGCCACCGCGGCACTGCGCACCGGGCACGCCTACCCGTACGAGGACCTCGACCGGATCTGGAAGACGGTGCTGCTGCACCAGTTCCACGACATCCTGCCGGGGTCGTCCATCGCCTGGGTGCACCGCGAGAGCCGGGCCACCTACCTGCGCCTCTACGGCGAGCTCGAAGCGATCATCGCGGCGGCGCAGCAGGCGCTCGCCGGGGACGCGACGGCAGGCGGCGAGGTGGTGTTCAACGCCGCGCCGCACGACCGCGGCGGTGTCCCCGCCCGCGGCGCGGCACCCGTCGCGGCGGCCCAGCCTGCCACCTGCGTCGCCGCACCCGGCGGCGGGTACGTGCTGGACAACGGCCTGGTCCGGGCCGTCGTCGACGGCCGCGGCCTGCTCACCTCGGTTGTCGACCTGGCATCGGGCCGGGAGTCGATCGCCCCCGGTGCCGCCGCCAACCTGCTGCAGATCCATCCCGACGTGCCCGCGCACTGGGACGCCTGGGACGTCGACCACACCTACCGGCGCACCGTCACCGACCTCGTCGACGTCGACGCGCTGGCGGTCGTCGACGACACCCCGCACGGCACCGCGGCCGTGCGCGTGGTGCGCCGCTTCGGCAAGTCCGAGGCCGCGCAGGTGATCTCGGTGGCGCCCGGTACCGGCCGCGTCGACATCGACACGGTGGTCGACTGGCACGAGTCCGAGACGTTCCTCAAGGTCGCGTTCCCGCTCGACGTGCGCGCCGAGCGCTCGGCGGCGGAGACCCAGTTCGGCTACGTCTACCGGGCCACCGACACCAACACCAGCTGGGAAGCCGCGAAGTTCGAGATCTGCGCCCACCGCTACCTGCACGTGGCCGAACCCGGTTACGGCGTCGCGGTGGTCAACAACTCGACCTACGGCCACGACGTCACCCGCGACGTGCGCCCGGACGGCGGCACCACCACGACGGTGCGGCTGTCGCTGCTGCGCGCACCGCGCTACCCCGACCCCGAGACCGACCAGGGCGAGCACCGGCTCGGCTTCGCGCTGGTGCCCGGTGCCGACCTGGCCGCTGCCACCCGCGAGGGCGCGTCGATCAACCTTCCCGAGCGGCGGGTGCCCGGCGACGCCGTCGTCGAGCCGCTCGTGCACACCGGCCACGACGGGGTCGTCATCTCGGCGGTCAAGCTCGCCGACGACGGCTCCGGCGACGTGGTCGTGCGGCTCTACGAGGCGCTCGGCGCCCGGGTGAACACCCGACTCGAACTCGGTTTCGCCGCCGCATCGGTCGGGAGGACCGACCTGCTCGAACGCCCCTTCCGCGTCGACGACGGGCCCGCGCCCGCCCTCGACGGTGGCGGCGTGGAGCTGGCGCTGCGCCCGTTCCAGGTACTCACCCTGCGATTCCGCCCGTCCTAGCAGTTCCCCGTCCCACCTGCACCACGTCGAGATCAGCGTCGAGCTCACGGAGGCGAGCATGGTTACTCAGTCGGAGAAGCCCGAACAACGGACGGGCCGACGGCCACGCCTGCTCGCCGCCGTGGCGCTGGCGGGCGCGGTGGCCGTCGCTGCCACGGCATGCAGCAGCGGATCCGCCGGCGGGTCCGGTGGCAGCGGCGGCGACCAGTCCAAGATCACGGTGACCTACCAGCAGTTCGGCGGGTCGCACGTCCAGGAGAACTTCCTCACCGGCGTCAAGGCCGAGTTCGAGAAGGCCAACCCCGGGGTCACGATCGACCTGCAGCCGATCACCGCCTCGGAGAACGACTACTACACGAAGCTGCAGTTGCAGATGCGGTCGACGAAGACCTCGCCCGATGTCGTCTACGAGGACACGTTCCTCATCAACTCCGACATCGAGGCCGGGTACCTCAGCCCGCTCGACGACCAGATCAAGTCCTGGTCGGACTGGAGCCAGTTCACCGACACCGCCAAGGGCGCCGCCCGCGCGCTGGACGGGAAGACCTACGGCATCCCCGACGGCACCGACACCCGCGCACTCTGGTTCAACAAGGACATCCTCGCCAAGGCCGGGCTGCCCGCCGACTGGCAGCCCAAGACCTGGGACGACCTGCTCACCGCCGCCCGTGCCGTCAAGGCCAAGGTGCCCGGCGTCATCCCGTTCAACATCTACGCCGGCAAGGGCGTCGGCGAGGCCGCGTCCATGCAGGGCTTCGAGATGCTGCTCTACGGCACCGGCTCCACGCTGTACGACACCGCCGCCAAGAAGTGGGTGGTGGGCAGCAAGGGCTTCACCGACTCGCTCGCCTTCCTCAAGACCGTCTACGACGAGAAGCTCGGCCCGACACCGCAGCAGGTGCTCGACCCGAACTGGAACAACAACGTAAGCCAGCAGCTGATGCCCAAGGGCCAGGTCGCCATCAGCGTCGACGGATCGTGGGTCTCGCACAACTGGCTGCCCACCGACGCCGCACCGTGGCCGCAGTGGAGCACCGTGATGGGCACGGCGGCGATGCCGACCCAGAACGGGCAGGCGCCGGGCAAGGTCAGCATGTCCGGCGGCTGGACGTGGGCGATCCCGAAGAACGCCGACAACCCCGGCAAGGCGTGGGAGTTCATCAAGCTGGTGTCCGACAAGGCCCACCACCTGAAGTGGGACATCGACAACGTCCAGATCCCCGTCCGGCCCGACGTCGCCAGTGACCCGTCCTACGTCGCGGCCAACCCGACGAACCCGTTCTTCTCGTCGCTGGTGCCGATCACGACCTACCGCCCGGCGTACGCGGTCTACCCGCGGGTCTCCAACGAGATCCAGGTGGCCACCGAGTCCGTCGTGACGGGCACGGCCGACCCGGCAGCGGCGGCCAAGACGTTCGACGACCAGGTGAAGTCGATCGCGGGCGACGCGGTGATGACCGCGACCGGCTCGTGACCACTGCCACCGTCGATCCGCAGCAGGGTTCCCGGCGCCGCAACCCGGTGCCGGTGACCCTGCTGCGGGGTCTGCCGCTCACCCCGTCGGTGGTGCTGCTGACCGTCTTCCTCGGCGGCCCGATCCTGTACTGCATCTGGTGGGCGTTCACCAACATCGCACTGACCGGCTCGTCGAGCACCGAGTTCGTCGGCTTCGCCAACTTCACGAAGCTGTTCTCCAGCGCGGAGTTCGGCGGCTCGGTCTTCTACACCCTGTTCTTCACGGTGGTGTCGGCGATCATCGGCCAGAACGTGCTGGGCATGATCCTCGCGCTGCTCATGCGCAGCGGCAACAGCGTCGTGCGGGCACTGGTCAGCGCGATCGTGATCGGCTCGTGGGTGCTGCCCGAGGTCGTGGCGGGCTACCTCTGGACGGCGTTCTTCCGCACGGACGGCTCGCTCAACCATGTGCTGGCGTGGCTGGGCATCGGCCCGCAGAACATCCTCTACACGACGCCGATCCTGGCCGTCTCTATCGCGAACATCTGGCGCGGCACCGCGTTCTCGATGCTCGTCTACTCCGCCGCACTCTCGGAGGTGCCCAAGGAGATCGAGGAGGCCGCGACCGTCGACGGGGCCGGCACCTGGCGCCGGCTGATCTCGGTGACGCTGCCGATGGTGCGCCGCTCGATCGCGACCAACCTGATGCTGATCACGCTGCAGACGCTGTCGGTGTTCGGTCTCATCTGGACGATGACCAAGGGCGGGCCCAGCAACAAGAGCACCACGTTGCCGCTGTACGCCTACCAGCAGGCCTTCCAGTTCTCCCAGCTCGGCTACGGCACCGCGATCGCGCTGGTGCTGCTGCTGATCGGCGGCGTCTTCTCGCTGGTGTACCTGCGTGCTCTGCGGATGGAGGACTGACCGTGGCCACCACCGTCACCGAAGCCGTGCCGCAACGCAGGCGCGCCACCGCCGCGACGACGACCACCGCGCCGTCGAAATGGGTCGGCAAGGGCGTCGTCAACCTGATCCTGCTGCTCATCGCGGCGTGCTACCTGGTGCCGCTGCTGTGGGTGGTGCTCGCGGCGTTCGACGACCAGGCCGGACCCGCCGTCTCGTGGCCGGCGAACTGGTCGTTCGCCAACTTCGACGCCGTGCTCAACGAGGAGATCACCTACCGGCCCATGCTCAACGGGCTGATCCTCTGCGGTGGCGCCACCATCCTCACGATCGTGTGCGCGGTGCTCGCGGCGTACCCGCTCTCGCGCTACCGCTCCCGGTTCAAGCGCCCGTTCCTGCTCACGATCCTGTTCATGACGGGCCTGCCGATCACCGCGATCATGGTGCCGGTCTACGGGCTGTTCCTGCAGACCGGCCTGGACAACACCTACGTCGGCACGATCCTGTTCATGGCCACCACGGCGCTGCCGATCTCCATCTGGCTGGCGAAGAACTTCATGGACGCCGTGCCGATCGAGCTGGAGGAGGCGGCGTGGACCGACGGCGCCTCCCCCATGCAGGCGCTGCGCCGGATCGTGCTGCCGCTGATGTGGCCGGGGCTCGCGGTGGTGGCGCTCTACACGTTCATCGGGCTGTGGGGGAACTTCTTCATCCCCTTCATCCTGCTGCAGTCCAACGACGACCTCCCGGCGTCGGTGAGCATCTACACGTTCTTCAGCCAGTACGCGCAGGTGATCTACGGGCAGCTGGCGGCGTACTCGCTGCTGTACTCGCTGCCCGCGGTGCTGCTGTACCTGGTGCTCGCCCGGCGGTTGGGCGGGGCCTTCACGTTCGGGGGTGCGGTGAAGGGCTGAGGGCGTTGGCGCGGTGGCTATGGGGTTGGCGCGGCCGTTCAGTTCGCGGTTTTCGCGCACGAGATCGTGCGTTGTAGCGCGTCACGCCGCCAGCAACCCCAGCGCCTCCTTCACCTGCGCCACCTTCCGCCCGGCCTGCTCCCGCGCCTGCATCGAGCCCCGCAGCAGCACCTTCCGGACGTGGTCCGGGGCGGCGGCCAGCTCCAGGTAGCGCTCGCGGACGGGGCCGAGGGTGGCGATCACCGCGTCGGCGACGGCGGTCTTCAGCTCGCCGTAGCGCGCGAACGCCGGGGCCAGCTGTGCCGGGTCGCCCTCGGTGCACGCCGCCAGCACCGTCAGGAGGTTGGCGACGCCCGGCTGCAGCGCGGGGTCGTAGCGCACCTCGGCCCTGTCGTCGGTGACCGCACGCATCACCTTGCGCCGCAACACGTACGGCGAGTCGAGCAGCCGCAGGGCGCCCGCGTCACCCGAGGTGGACTTGCTCATCTTGTCCCCCGGCGACGTGAGGTCCATGATCCGCGCCGCCACCGGCGGGTTGACGGCGCGCGGCACCGTGAACGTCGGGCCGTAGCGCGAGTTGAACCGCGTCGCGACGTCGCGGGCGAGCTCCACGTGCTGGCGCTGGTCCTCGCCGACGGGCACCTCGTCGGTGTCGTAGAGCAGGATGTCGGCGGCCATCAGGATCGGGTAGGTCAGCAGCGACATCCGCACGTGCTCCTGCCTGCCGGCCTTCTCCTTGAACTGGATCATGCGCTGCGCCTCGCCGTACCCGGTGGCGCACTCGAGCAGGTAGTGCAGCTCGGCGTGCTCCGGTACCTGTGACTGCACCAGGAACAGGCAGCTGTCGGGATCCGCGCCCGCCGCGAGCAGCAGCGTGGCGAACTCGAGCGTTCGGCGCCGGACCTGCGCCGGGTCGTGCTCGACGGTCAGCGCGTGCAGGTCGGAGACGAACACCACCGTGTCGGTGGTGGACTGCTGGGCGATGATCGGACGGATCGCGCCGACGTAGTTGCCCAGGTGCAGGCTGCCGGACGGGGTGAAGCCGCTGATGCGACGGGACATGGTGTGCTCCTTGCGGAGAGGGGCCGCCCGACCACTGCTGCCGACGCCACGAACGCACGAACGGCCGCCCTGATCGGGGCGGCCGCGGTGGTGGAGTGAACGCGGAGGGGTGGTGCCGCCCGTCAGGGGCGCCACCAGCCGAGGTGGGTCGAGGTCATCCGCACGGGAAGATGCTAGCGCGTCAGGGCCGCAGCCCGCGCAGGACATTGCTGACGAGCGCGTCGGCGAACGACGCCGACAGCGGCTGATCGGGGATCAGCAGCCGGTGGTAGCAGGCCCCCCACAGCTGGTCGACCACGACCTCGGGGTCGATGTCGGCGCGCAGCTGACCCCGGCTCTGCGCCCGCTGCATGGCTGCGACGGCCAGTGCGCGGCGCGGGCCAGAGTAGTGCTCGCGGAACGCGGCCGCCAGGTCGGCGTCGGTCTGCGACAACCCGATCAGCTCGGCGACGACCCGACCGGCCGACGTCTCGGAGATCAGCCGGACGAAGGAGCGCACCTGGCTGGTGAGGTCGGCCTCGATGTCGCCGGTGTCCGGGAAGTGCAGCGTCTGCTCCACCGCGTGGAAGTAGCCCTCCAGCGCGAGCGCTCCCTTCGAGGGCCACCACTTGTAGAGCGTCATCTTGCTGGCGCCCGAGAGCGCCGCCACGCGCTCCATCGTGAAGGCGCCCATCCCCTCGTCGATCAGCAGTCGCCCGGCCGCGTCGAGCACCTCGGCGCGCACCTCCGCCGCGGGTCGGCGGCCGCGTCCGCGGCGCACCGGAGGGGACATCTGTTCCGTCATGACTCCACCATCACACAGATATGGACGTACCGTCTACTTCATGATTATATGTACCCAACGTACACAACACGGAGGACTCCATGAGCAGCACCACTGCCCGCGTCGCGATCGTCACCGGCGGATCCGGCGGCATCGGCCGCGCCGTCGCCGAGCGCCTCGCCGCCGACGGCATGGCCGTCGTCGTCAGCTACGCCGGCAACCCCGAGCGCGCCGATGCGGCGGTCGAGGCGATCACCACCGCAGGCGGCACCGCCACGGCCGTCCAAGCAGACGTCGCTGACGAGCGCCAGGTCAGCGCGTTGTTCGACCGCGCGGAGGAGCTCTACGGCGGCATCGACGTGGTCGTCAACACCGCCGGGATCATGCTGCTCGCCCCGCTCGTCGACCTGGACCTCGACGACTTCGACCGCATGCACCGCGCCAACGTCCGCGGCACGTTCGTCGTCTCGCAGCAGGCCGCGCGCCGGGTGCGCAGCGGCGGAGCGATCATCAACTTCTCGACCTCGGTCACCAAGCTCGCGTTCCCCGGCTACACCGCCTACGCCGCCACCAAGGGCGCCGTCGATGCGATGACCCTCGTCCTCGCCCGGGAACTGCGCGGCCGCGACATCACCGTCAACGCGGTGGCCCCGGGTCCCACCGCAACGCCGCTGTTCCTCGACGGCAAGGCACAGGCCGACATCGACCGGCTGGCCGCTGCGGCACCCCTCGAGCGCCTCGGGATGCCCGCCGACATCGCCGAGAGCGTGGCGTTCCTGGCCGGCCCGGCCCGCTGGGTCAACGGCCAGGTCCTCTACACCAACGGCGGCGTCATCTGAGTCCCCGCACCACCCCCACTCTCCCGAGGAGCGCGGTGCCATGCCCAGCAACATCGTGATCACCGGTGCCTCGAGCGGTTTCGGCGCCATGACCGCCCGTGCGCTGGCCGACGCGGGCCACACCGTCCACGCCGGCATCCGCGACACCGCGGGGCGCAACGCCCCGGCCGTCGCCGACGCCACGGCCTACGCCACCGAGCACGGGGTGGACCTGCGCCCGGTCGAGATGGACGTCAGCGACCAGGCTTCCGTGGACGCCGCCATCGCCGGGATCGTCGCCGGGGGCGCGCGGCTGGACGTGATCATCCACAACGCCGGGCACATGGTGCTCGGCCCGGCCGAGGCGTTCACCCCCGAGCAGCTCGCGCAGGCCTACGACACGAACGTGCTCTCGGCCCAGCGGGTGAACCGTACCGCGCTCCCCCACCTGCGCGCACGGGGACATGACCTCCAGAACCCGCGCCACCGCCGGCTACCTCGCCGCTGACCTCGCCCACTCGCAGCGCTACCTGATCCCGCTGGCGCTGTACGCGGCGGTGCTGGCGATCCTGTCGGCGGGCGATCCCGGCCCGGCCCCCGGACCGTGGCCCGCCACCACGCTGGCGCTCTACCCCGCCGCCGCGTGGTTCGCGCTGCTGGTTGCCAACACCGAGAACCCGGTGCAGCGCACCATCACCACGGCGTCGGCGGGCGGAGCCGGACGCGTCGCCGTCGCGCCGGTGCTGGTGGCCCTCGCCGTCGACGTCGTGCTCGGCGCGCTGTCGGTGGCGGTGCCCGCGCTGCGGTCGGCAACGCCCTATCCGGCCGCAGCCCTGCTGGCAGGCGGGCTGGCCCATCTCGCCGCGGCCACCACCGGCACCGCCGTCGGCATGCTCTGCGCCCGGCCGCTGGTGATGCGGATCGGGTGGTCGTTCTGCATCGCCGTCAGCGTCGTCGTGATCACCGCCGTCCAGCCGTGGCTGCCGCCCGTCGGCAGCGCCGTCCGCACGCTCACCGCGCACAGCGGCGCCCCTCCAGGAGGCACTGCTCGGCGTCCTCCTCGCCGCCGTCGCCACCGCGACCAGCTGGGCCGTCGACCGCCGGGCTTGACATATTCCCATATGGAGATATGTTGAGGCGGTGGCAAGGGCAGCAACGACGACGGACGCCTTCAACGCCGTGGCCGAGCCCCGGCGGCGGCAGATCCTCGATCTCCTCGCCGGTGGCGAGCGTCGCGTCAACGACCTCGTCGACCAGCTGGACCTCGCCCAACCGCTGGTGTCCAAGCACCTGCGGGTGCTGCGCGAGGTCGGGCTCGTCGAGGTTCGCGAGGACGGACGGCAACGGATGTACCGGCTCAACGGACGTCCCCTCAAAGCGATCCTCGACTGGGTCCGACCCTTCGAGCAGCTCTGGTCGGAACGCTTCGACCAGCTCGACGTCGTGTTGGAAGAGCTCAAGAGCAGGGAGCAGGACGATGACGGTCCCGACCACCAAGAGCACGGCCGTGGTGACCACCCCGAGTGACACCACGCTCCAGATCACGCGCACGTTCAACGCGCCGCGACGCCTGGTCTTCAGGGCGATGACCACACCCGAGCTGATCAAGCGGTGGTGGTCGGGCAGCCACGGCACGGTGACGATCGCGGAGGTCGACCTGCGCGTCGGCGGCGCCTGGCGCTACGTCCTGGTCACCGGCAACGGGTTCGAGGTGGGCTTCCACGGCGAGTACCGCGAGATCGTCGCCGACGAGCGGCTCGTCAACACCGAGATCTTCGAGGGCATGCCCGACGGCGACTCCGAGCCGGCAGTGTGCACCTACACGTTCGACGAGATCGACGGCGCCACCACGCTCACCCTGCTCGTGGAGCACGCCAGCCAGGAGACCCGCGACATGCACCTCGACTCCGGCATGGAGAGCGGCATGCAGGAGTCCTACGACGCGCTGGAGCAGGTGGCTGTCTCGCTGCGCTGAACCACGCTCAGCGCAGGTGGGCGACCACGAGCTCGGCGACACCCGTCATGCCGGCGAGCGTCGGGTGGAACGGGACCGGGCCCCGGCGGGCCGGCAGGCCGAGCTGGAACCCGCTGATCCAGGGCTCGGCCGAACCGACGCCGTGCTCATGGCTCGCCGCCAAAGCACGGACGAGCTCGGCGCCGGTCGATGCCGCCGCCCCGGCGAAGGCCGCCGCCAGGCCCGCGGCGGTCGCGCGGATCACCGCGGCCCGGTCCGGGTCGAAGGGCCAGCGCAGCGACCACGGCAGATCCCGCGGGCCGATGACGGTCACGTAGTCCACCAGCACGACCCGCGCCGATGGAGCGCGCTCGCGCGCCGCCGTGACGACCGCAGCGAGCGCCGCGCGGGCCCGCTCGACGTCGGCGGCGGTGCGCGCGAGGTCGACCCGCGCCCGGATCCGGTCCGGGATCGAGCGCGGCAACGGCTGCAGCCCGCGAGCGGCGATGCCGGCAAGGCTGCCGGCCACGAGCGAGCCGATGTAGCCGATGTCGTTGCCGCCTGCCGTGATCGTCACCAGCTCGGTGTCGGCGGTGATCGCGGGGACCTGCGTGGACAGCAGGTCCGCAGCCGTGGCACCCGACCACGTCATGTCCACGAGATCGAACCCGAGCCGTTGCGCCACCTGGCGCGGGTAGTTGCGATCCGACCGGCCGGCCCGGGCGTTGCCGATCGGCACGATGCCCGGCCCGGCCGCGAACGAACTTCCCATGGCGACATAGCGCGGGCGTCCCATGCCACCACCCTGCCACGAGGCCGGCGGCGCGAGCAGAATGCGCCGTTCGGCGAATTCGCCGAACAGTGTCCCTAAATGATCCAGGTGAAGTAGTAGCCGCCGTAACCCGGGAAGCATTCGGTGACCCGGCCGATCCCCTGCCGGGCCGCATCCGCGGCGTAGCGCTGGCACAGACCGAGCGGGTACGGGCCGTTGACCTTGGTACCTTCCGTGGACGCCAGCGCCGGGCCCGCCGTCAGGACGAGCGAACCAGCCACCAGCACACCTGCGGCCAGGCGCGCAACAATGCGGGACATGGATCCTCCGAATCTCGCGAAACAACGGATCGGCTGATTGTTGGTGGCCGCGCGCCACGAGATCACGCTATTCGAGAATCGTCAAATCATCAGCACCCGGTCAGCCGCAACTGCCGGTGCACCGGTTCCACGTCCAGGGTGGTCACCGTGACCTCCGAGCGGTACAGGCAGCTCGGGCCGCGCTGCACCTCGACGGTGCCGTGGTCGACGAACAGCAGGCCCGTCGGCGCCGGAACCCCCTCCAGGCCCTGGTAGACCAGCGACTCCTGCTCGAACGGGCCGGCGGCGCCCGAGCGCACCACGACCGCGAAGATCGGGGCGACCGCGACCCCGCCGCCCTCGACGACCACCAGCCTGCGGTCGCCGTCGGCGATCGTCGCGACGTCCCGGCCGCCGGTGGTGAACTGGGCGGCAAAACCGATCAGGCCGACCCACAGGACGCCGACGACCACCCCGACCACCACGACGAACGCCCGCAACACCCCGCGGCGGGCGGCGACGGCCAGCGCCGCGGTGAGCAGGACGACGGTCAGCAGGACCAGGCCCGCGGTGAACCAGCGGGCATGGCGCAGGTGGAGCGGGTCGATCACGGCCAGCACGGCCAGGATGCCGGCAAGCAGTGCGCACGCGGCGAGGACGATGGTGTGGCGCAGTCTCGGCACCGGGGCATGATGGCGGGTGGTGGGGATGCTCGTCGCGTTGGGACCGAGCCGTGACCTGGGTCGTGGCCTGGTGGCGTGGCCTGGCTTCGTCCCTGGGCCTTGACCCCTGATCTTGGACACGGTGAATCCAGCACCTTGCTGGGGAAGCGAGATGATCCAGATCATGGCCCGCAAGAACTACTCCGAGGAGTTTCGTCGGCAGGCCGTTGACTTGTACGAGTCCACTCCGGGGGCGACGGTGCGCAGCATCGCGGCTGACCTGGGGCTCGAGCGGAGCACGTTGCGGCACTGGCTCGAGCGGTATGGGACCGGCAAGAAGACGGCCGCGGACGGGACACCGGCCCCGAGCCCGTTGAAGGCCCGCGCAGCCTCACCGAGCGGTGGTGATGGGTCTGTGCCCGCGGGCCGGGCCGAGACGCTCGAGGAGCGGGTCGCGAGGCTGGAGGCCGAGAACACGGCCTTGCGCAGCGAGCGTGCCACGCTCACCACCGAACGGGAGATCCTGCGGTCGGCGGCCAAATATTTCGCCGGG
>NZ_JBHSIR010000028.1:0-116736 GCF_042653605.1 Pseudonocardia sp. GCM10023141 | reverse complement strand
CCCCGCACGAGCCAGGGTGGGGCCAGATCAGACCATCACAGTGGGGCCAGATGGGGTTGTCATTCTCACCCAGAGGGCTATCACGCGACCACCCCACCGGCAAGCCTGGAAACAGTCCGACTGTGGGTCGTGGCTGCCCGCGGGGCGATCGCGTGATCGGGCTTCGCCAGGTCGACGGGAGGGCACTCTGCACCCGATGTGCGCGCTGCGCGCGCACGGCCGATACGACACGAACAACAGCTCTGAGCTGCAGAAATACCTCTCGAAACACTAGATATCGAACATGCGTTCGAGTAGAATGTGAGTATGTCTGGCACCGTCGCCGATGCGCATCGCCTGCTTCGCGAGGCGACCGCTGCGCTGCGATCCGTGGTCGAGCACGGCAGCGATGACGAGCGGCTCGCCGCCTTGCGGGTCGGTGAAGGGGTCGGGCGGCAGCTCACCGTGCTCATGGTCGATACCGTGGCCGAGCTGCAGCGGCGGGGCGCGTTCATCGAGCGCGGCTACAAGTCGGTCAACCGGGCCCTGGTCGATCAGCTCGGGTTCGAATGGGCCGAGGCCCGCCGCCATTCGATGGCCGTGGAGCAGGTCTGCCCACGCGTCGCGCTCGATGGGGCCACGCTGCCGGCGTTGTTGTCGGCCACCACGGAAGCGTTCCACGCCGGGCTCGCCACCTTGCGCCATGTCGAGGTGATCGTGAAGGTCCTCGCCAGCCCTGCCGCCTCCCGGGTCAGCGCCGATGACCTCGCCGTCGTCGAAGCCGAACTCGCGAGGACCGCTGCGGAGACCACGCCGGATCGGTTGTTCCGCCACGGCACCGACCTGATCACCCTGCTGGATCAGGACGGCCCCGAACCCGACGACCGCGACCCGCAACCCGTTGATGACCTGCAGATCCGCCCCGACAAGGACGGGACCGGCGGCACCATCACCGGCCGCTACGACAGCGCCCTCAAGTTCGCCACCATCGCCGCACTCCTCGACGCCAAGTCCAAGCCCCTCGACAAGGAAGACCTCCGCACGATCGGCCAGCGCCAGGCCGATGCGCTGGCTGATGTCTGCGGGTTCGTGCTCGAGCACGGCGACGTCCCCCACCGCGGCGGGCACCGACCCCACGTCAACGTCACCATCGCACTGGACGACCTGGAGAACCGGGCCCGCGCCGCGATGCTCGAATTCGGCGGCGCACTCACCGCCAAGGAGCTCCGCATGTTGGCCTGCGACTCCGGGATCATCCCACCGTCCTGGGCGGCAGCTCCCAGTTGCTCGATATCGGCCGGTCGACCCGCACCATTCCCGACGCCATCCGCAAAGCCCTGATCATCCGCGACCAGGGCTGCGCCTGGCCAGGATGCGACCGACCACCTCCTGGTGCGACGGGCACCATATTCGATACTGGGAACACGGCGGCGACACCAGCCTCGACAACTGCGTCCTGCTCTGCAAGGCGCATCACCGCCTGCAACACGACAGCGAGTGGATCATCCAGATCCGCGACGGGCTACCGGAGTTCATCCCGCCGGTGTGGATCGACCCCGAGCAGGTCCCGCGCAGGAACCCGGCCACCCACCTCAGGCGGGCCGCACAAAAGCGCACCCGCCCGGTGCCCGGGGCGGGTGCGCGTCGCCGTGTTGTCGTCGGTCAGAAGCGGTCGGTGCCGGCGATGGCCGGGCGCTGCAGGCGCATCGCGCTGGATGCGGCGCCCGCGACGAGCGTCCCGATCGTCAGGCCGATCACCAGGTGCAGGCCGCCGGTCGCGAGCGCGGTCGCCAGCGGTGCGCCCGTGCTGAGCGGGAGCACGGTGGCGGCGGCGGTCGCCAGGCCGGTGATCCAGCCGAGGTAGGCCAGCGGGCGGGGCGTCGAGATGATCAGCAGGTGGACCAGGCCCGTCGCGACCAGCGCGGCAGCGGCCGCCGTCAGGCAGAGGACCGTGGTGGCCTGGGGGCCGAACGCTCCCGCCACCGTCCCGGCGCCCGGCGCCAGCCGGGGCAGCACGTGCACCACGAGCGCGCCCACCAGGCCCACCAGCCCGGCGACCACTGCGGTGGCCAGGCCGCCGGTCCACAAGCGAGTGGCGTCGAGAGCCAGGCGCGGACCGGGGGTCCCGGTGGCGGTGGGGGCCTGCGGGGTCATGGTGAAGGTCGTGGTGGACATGATGTTCCTTCTCTCTGGGCCTCCGGGCTGCTGCTCGGATGACTCAAGAGTGCTGCGTCGAGGGGCTTTGCACCGTCGGCCGGATGGCCGGTGCACCGGCTGATCCCGATGTCGGCCGATCGGTCGACACGCACGGCAGCTCGACCGTGCCGACCGTGCCACCGCCCGCACCGGGCGCCACGGCCATCCGCCCGCCCGCCGCCCCCACCCGCGCCGTGTGCGAGACGAGCCCGATGTGGCCGCCGCCGACTTCGCCGCCCACGCCGGAGGCCGGGAGCCCGACGCCGTCGTCGGTCACGACCAGGGTCGCGCGATCACCGGTGCGCGACAGGGTGACCGACACCGTGGTGGCCCGCGCGTGCTTGACGACGTTGGCGAGCAGCTCACGGGCGGTGCGAAACAGCAGGGCGTCGGCCGAGGTGGGCACGCCCGCGGGCCACCGGTCGACGTCGACGGTGGCGGCGAAGCCACCTCGTGCGGCCGCGGTGTTCGTGACGTCGCCCAGAGCGGCGGGCAGGCCGGCGCGGGCCAGCACGGCGGGATGCAGCTCCGCGACGGTGGAGCGCAACAGCCGGGTCGTCTCCCGCAGCGCCTCCTCGAGCCGGTCGAACGCCTCGGCGTCGCCCGTGTCGCGGGCGTCCTCGAGGTCCTGGCGGGCGGCGAGCACGAACTGCAGCGCGCCGTCGTGCAGGTGCTCGGACAGGGTGCGCCGCTCGTGCTGCTCGATGTCGCCGAGCTCCGCGAGCAGGTCGGTGCGCGTGCTGACGAGCTGCCCGATCGTCTCCACGCGGGAGCGCTGGATCCGCGACAGCCCGATGCAGCCGGCCGCGACACCCGCCACGACCAGCGTGCGCAGCAGCAGCGACGACCACGGCTCGGCGTTCGCCTCCTGCGTGGCGATCCCGGCCAGCAGGTAGACGACCGCGGTCGGCACGACCACCGCGGCGCAGACGCGGGGCCGCAGCTGCGTGGCGGCGAGCACCGGGATGATCAGGAATCCGGTGGTGAGGACGTCGGACGTCCAGCTCTGCGGGGTGGCGACGCCGGTCAGCAGCGTCAGCACCCCCAGGACGGCCAGGTCGACGAACAGGGCGAGCCACGCGAGCTGCAGCGCACCGGAGCGGTCGAGGCGGACCCACAGCGCGACGGATGCGGCCCAGACCGCGTAGCCGGCCGCGATAACGGCGCAGAGCAGTGTGTGGTGCGCGGGCTGCACCGCCGCGATGGTCACCGCGACGAACACGACGAGCACCCACCGCAGCACGAGCTGCAGCCGCACGCCGCGGCGGGCGTGCTCGACCGCTACCGCCATCACTTCGGGCGCGATAATCACGCGCCCATGGTGCACCGTCGGGCCCCGATCGTCCCTATGCTCGCGCGATGGCTGGTGGATCTGGTGACGCGCGCGTGCGGGTGGTGATCGCTGATGACCATCCGTTCTTCCGGGACGGGGTGGCGCGGGGTCTGGTGCAGAGCGGACGGGTCGAGGTCGTCGGCGAGGCGGGGGACGGGCGGGAGGCGCTGGAGCTGATCCGGTTGCACGAACCCGCCGTGGCGCTCGTGGACTACGAGATGCCCGACATCGACGGTCTGGGCGTCGTGCGGGCGACGGTGCGAGACGCCTTGGCCACGCGCGTGCTGCTGCTGTCGGCCCACACCGACAGCGCCGTGGTGTTCCAGGCGTTGCAGGAGGGCGCGGCCGGCTACCTGGCGAAGGACGCGCGGCGCGCCGAGATCGTCGAGGCGGTCATGGACGTCGCCAAGGGGCGCACCGTTGTCCCGCCGGAACTGGCGGCGGGCCTGGCCGGGGAGATCCGGTTGCGGGCGCAGCCGCAAGGCCCGGTGCTCAGCGAGCGGGAACGGCAGGTGCTCCAGGCGTTCGCTCGGGGGCTGTCGGTGCCGCAGGTGGCTGCCGAGCTGTTCATCGGGGTGAGCACGGTGAAGACCCATACCCAGCGCCTCTACGAGAAGCTGGGTGTGGGGGACCGGGCTGCGGCCGTGGCGATCGCGATGCGCAAGGGCCTGCTGGAGTAGCGATCACGAGCCCGTCTGGTTGATGGAGGTCGGGGTGACGGCGGCGGTTGCCGCGGAAGCCGAGGTGCCCCCGATGCCGATGACGAGGCCCGCGGTGATGCCGGCGGCGACGAGAACACCCACTCCGACGAGGTAGGCGGTGCGGATGCGGGAGGTGGTGGTGTCGGTGTCGGTGGTGTTCATGATCGGTCCTTCCGGTGGGGCGGGGCGGTTGCTCCGATGCCCATGACGTTGCCCTCGCCACGGGCGCCCCACCGTCGACCGAGCGGCCCCCGCACCGGCTGATGCGGCTGTCGGCCGATCGGGGGACACGCCGCCTACCACCGGCGGCTCGAATCAGGCGCGCGCCTGCAGCTGCAGGGCGTCCTCGGCGACGTCGACGGCGGCTGTCATGCCCGCCCGCAGCTCCCCGCCGATGATCATCTTGGAGAGCCTGCGGTCGAGCTCGCGCCCGATCGTGCGCCGCAACGGGCGGGCACCCAGTTCGGGCTGGTGGCCGCGCTCGGCGAGCCAGTCGACGGCGGCATCGGTGATCACCAGCCCGATGGACTGGGCCGCGAGCCGCTCTCGGGTCTGCTCCAGCAGCAGACCCGTGATGCGGTGCAACTCGTCGCGGCGCAGTGACTGGAACAGCACCACGTCGTCGATGCGGTTGAGGAACTCCGGACGGAAGTGGGCCCGTACGGCGGCGAGCAGCGGGTCGCGGACCTGCTCGACCGGGAGCCCGGCCGCGGCGGCGCCGAGCAGCCGCTCGGCGCCGAGGTTGCTCGTCATGATCACGACGGTCTGGGTGAAGTCGACGGTGCGGCCGTGCGCGTCGGTGAGCCGCCCCGCGTCGAGCACCTGCAGCAGCGTGCCGGTGACATCCGGGTGCGCCTTCTCGATCTCGTCGAGCAGCAGCACGGCGTAGCGGTTGCGCCGCACCGCCTCGGTGAGCTGGCCGGGGTCCTCGTAGCCGACGTGTCCCGGCGGCGCCCCGACCAGCCGCATCGCGCTGCTGCGGTCGGCGTACTCGCTCATGTCGAAGCGCAGCAGCGCGTCGGTGCTGCCGAACAGCGCCTCGGCCAGCGCCCGCGCGAGCTCGGTCTTCCCGACTCCCGTGGGCCCCAGGAACAGGAACGAGCCGACGGGCCGGTCCGGGTGGGCGAGCCCGGCCCGTCCGGACCGGACGGCGTCGGCGACGGCCTCCACCGCGGCGTCCTGCCCGACGACGCGCCGGTGCAGCACCTCCTCCAGGTCGAGCAGGCGGCGCCGCTCCGTGGCGGTCAGCCGCGCCACGGGGATGCCGGTGCTGCGGGCGAGCACCTCGGCCACCTCGTCGGCGGTGACGGTGACCCGGCCGCCTGCTGCCGCCCGCGCCGCCTCGGCCGCCTCGATCTCGCGGGTGAGCAGGCGGGCCCGCTCGCCATCAGCGGCATCGAGTGCCACATCGCGCGCCCGCCGCAGCTGCTCGAGCCGTTCGTCCCCGGCGGGGTCGGTGCTGTGTCCGGCCGATGCCCGCATCCGCGCCCGGGAGCTGGCGCGGTCGATGAGGTCGATGGCCTTGTCCGGCAGGAAGCGGTCGGTGACGTAGCGGGCCGAGAGCTCCGCGGCGGCCACCAGCGCGGCGTCGTCGATCCGGACGTCGTGGTGCTGCTCGTAGCGCGACCGCAGGCCCTGCAGGATCGTGATCGTGGCGGCCACCGTCGGCTCGGCGATCCGGACGGGTTCGAAGCGCCGCTCCAGCGCGGCGTCCTTCTCCACGTAGCGGCGGTACTCCGACACGGTGGTGGCGCCGATGAGCTGCAGGTCGCCCCGCGCCAGCGCCGGCTTGAGCAGCGTGGCGGCGTCCATCGCCCCACCCTCTGCGGAGCCGGCCCCGACCACGGCGTGCAGCTCGTCGATGAACAGGACGATCGAGCGGTCGGCGGCGACGACCTCGTCGAGCACCTTCGTGAGCCGCTGCTCGAACTCGCCGCGGTACTTGGTGCCGGCGACCATCCCCGCCAGGTCGACCGCGACGACCCGCACGTCGCGCAGGGTGGCGGGCACCTCGCCGTCGGCCACCCGCTGCGCGATGCCCTCGACGATCGCGGTCTTGCCGACACCGGGGTCACCGACCAGCACCGGGTTGTTCTTCGTGCGCCGCGCCAGCACCTCGAGTACCTGCTCGATCTCCGCGTCGCGGCCGAGAACGGGATCGAGCCGACCGGCCCGCGCCGCGTCGGTGAGGTCGTGGCCGAAGCGATCCAGCTGTGGTGTGCGAGCACCCGTGCGGGCCTTCGTCGGTGCGGACTTCTGGGTCCCGGGCTTCGTGAACCCCGCGAACCCGTCGGTGGGCAGGCTCTGCCCGAGCGTGTCCTCCAGGTTGCCGATCAACCGCCCGATCAGGTCGTCGAACGGACCGGAGCCCGGCCTGTCGTCCGGCACGTCCACCTCCACCGGGCCGCCCGTCCGGGTGGCCTCACCGCCATCGTCCTCCCGCGTGGCCCGTTGCGCTTCCCGGATCATCGCGGCGGTCGCCCGCGTCGCCTCGATCGGGTGGACTGCGGTCGGCGGGGTGCCCGGCGGTGCCAGTGTGCTGACCATGCGCGCGTCGATCAGCCTCGGACTCGTACTGGGGCTGGTGCTGGGATCGGTGCTGGCCGCCGCGGCGCCGGCGGCCGCCCAGGTGGCGGCGCCCGTGGCCACCGCCCCGACGGGCGTGACGATCGCCGGTGTCGACCTGCACGACGGCATGATGCTGGAGTCCGGGGGCGTCTACTACCTGTACGGGACGATGTACGCCTGCGGCTTCGAGTGGGGCCTGGCGTCTCCGTGGTGCGGGTTCGGGGTGTCGCGGGCGACGAGCCCGGCGGGGCCGTGGACAACGCCGACGCGGCTGTTCGCCCCGTCGGGTGTCAGCCCGTTCGCGCAGCTCACCTGGCAGCAGGACTGCGGGGACTCGGGTGCGGGGTGCTTCAACCCGCGGATGATCCAGCGCTCGGGCTGGGGCCTCGATGACGGGGCGTGGATCCTCTGGTTCAACGCGCCTGCCGACTTCGGCCGCTCGGGTGCCAACGCCTACTACGCGATGGAATGTGCGGGTCCGGCCGGCCCGTGCGGCGGCGGGGGACCGGGCGCCGCCACGATCAAGCCGCCGATGTACGACTGCGCGCAGAACGGTGACTTCTCGATCGTGCGCGACGATCCGCGCCCGCCGGTGATGCTCTGCACGGATGCCGACCAGACGCTGTCGTCGGAGCGGCTCACCGCCGCCGGCACCGGCGGCGCCGGCGGCGGGAAGCACCGGCTGGCCGGCATCACCCGCACCGAGTCGCCGGGCGCCTACCGCGATCCGGCGTCCGGCACCTGGATCATGACCTACGCCGATCCCAACTGCGGCTACTGCTCGGGCACGCCCACCAGCTACGCCACCTCGGCGGCCGTCGACGGCGACTGGACGGCGCCGGGCAACACCAACCCGGACTGGGGCGCACCGTCGGCGGGCCGGCGGGCGATCTCCGCAACCTCGTGCGGTGGGCAGGCGCGCACCGTGATCACGCTGCGCGGCCAGGCCTACCAGCTGATCGACCTGTGGCTCGGCACGCGCAACGAGACCCATGCCCAGCTCCGCATCGAGCCGCTGATCTACCACGGGGAGTCGACGGTGGGACAGCCGCTTCAGGCGTTCTCGGCCTGGACCTGCGTCACCGGGCGTGAGGGCGGTCCGGCGGGCAGCGGGCAGCGGGGGTCGGTGAACTCGCCGGAGTAGGGGGCTACGGCGCGAGCACGAGCGTGGCCAGCGCGTCGAGCTGCCGGGCCGGGGAGCCCAGCAGCGAGCGCCGGGCCCTGGCCCGCTTCAGCAGGACGTGGGAGGGGTGCTCCCAGGTGAAGCCGATGCCGCCGTGGACCTGCAGCGCGTCGGCGGTGGCGGCGTCCGCGGCGGCACCGGCCGCGACGACGGCGGTGCGCGCCGCCTGCTCGCCGGGGTGGTCCGCGGCATCCTGGACGAGCAGCCGCGCGGCGTCGAGCTGCACGTGCCGGTCGGCCAGCAGGTGCTTGATCGACTGGAACGAGCCGATCGGGCGGCCGAACTGGCGGCGTTGGCCCGCGTAGGCGACGGCGTCGGTGAGCGCGCGCCGCGCGGTGCCGATCAGCTCGGCGGCGAGGGCCGTGAGGATCGCGGCGGTGGGAACGGCGCCCGGCAGGACCGTCGCCGCGGCGCCGTCGAGCGTGATCATCGCCATCGGCTCGACGACGTCCAGCGCAGCGGTCGGGCGGCGCTCGACACCGGCGCCGGTCAGGTCCAGGAGCAGCAGGTGCCCGCCCGCCCAGGCCAGCAGCACGTCGGCGTCGAGGCCGAAGGGCACCGCGACCGCGCCGTGCACGCCCGAACCGTCGAGGATGAGTGACTCCCGGCGTCCCGGGACGAGCGCCACCGGGAGCGTCTCCCACGACGGAGCGACGATCCGGACACCGTCGACGGCGTCCGCGAGCACGGTGCGGGCCACCGGGTGATCGAGCTCGGCGAGCACGGCCGTGGTGGCGGCGGTGCCGGTGAACGGCACCGTGGGCAGCGCTGCCCCGACCTCCTCGGCCAGCACGCACTGCTCCGCCAGGCCGGCACCGGCGCCGCCGAGGTGCTCGGGAACGGCGAGCCCGAGGAATCCCAGCCCGGCCAGCGTGGCCCAGAGCGGCCGGTCGATCCGGGGCGGCTCGGGGCTCCAGGCGGGCGGCAGCGGGTTCTTGGCGGCGGCGTCGGTGAGGACGCGCGCCACGGCCCGCTGCAGGTCGAGCAGCTCCGGTGTCAGCACCTCCCCAGCATTGACGAGTGAGTCTTAGTTTGCAACTCTGCTGTTCATGAGCTTCAGAGCCGAAGTCCGGGCGTTCGTGGACGACCTGGTGCCCGAGGGGTGGCGGGGAATCGGCGCACTCGACGACGCCGCGCACGCCGCGTTCCGCGTCCGGGCGAGGGCAGCGCTGGCCGAGCGGGGCTGGGTGGCGCCGGCGTGGCCGGTCGCCTACGGCGGTGCGGGGCTCGGTGCGGCGGAGCTGGTGGTGCTCGTCGAGGAGCTCACCGGTGCGGGCGTCCCGTTCGGGTCCGAACCGGTGACGCCGACTTCAACGAGGTGTTCTTCGACGACGCCGGCACCGAGGCGGGCCTGGTCGTCGGCGATCTCGACCGGGGCTGGGCGGTGGCGATGACGCTGCTGGGGTTCGAGTCCGGTGAGACCGCGCTGCACGCGCCGATCCGGTTCCGCAACGAGCTCGACCGGCTCGTCGTCCTCGTGCGCGAGCACGGCCTCGACACCGATCCGGACATCCGTGGCCGCATCGCGTGGTGCCACGTGCAGGTCGAGCAGCTGCGCTGCCACGGCCGGCGGACCGCGGAGATCCTCGTGGCAGGCGGCGAGCCCGGCCCGAGCGCCGCGGCGTTCAAGCTGCTGTGGAGCGAGTACCACCGGGTCGCCACCGAGCTCGCGCTCGACGTGCTGGGTGTCGACGCGCTGACCCCGACCGGGCGGCCCTCCCCGAACTGGTACCAGACCGACGACCCCGGCGCCCCGAACTCGGCGGCGTCGTGGACCAGCGTCTACCTCAACGCCCGGGCCGGCACGATCTACGCGGGCTCGTCGCAGATCCAGCGGGGCATCGTCGGTGACCTCGTGCTCGGCCTCCCGAAGGAGCCCCGATGATCATCCGCAGCGCGTACCCCGACGTCGCCGTGCCCGAGGTGGCGCTGCCCGAGCTGTTACTGGGCGACCTCGGCACCGAGGACGCGGGGCGGCTCGCCGTGATCGACGCCGCGTCCGGCGCCGGGTACACCTTCGGCGAGCTGGCGCACGCCGTCGACCGGGTCGCCGCGGCCCTGGCGGAGCGGGGGATCGGTCGCGGCGACGTGGTGGCGCTGTTCGCGCCCAACAGCCCCGACTACCCGGTCGTCTTCCACGGCGGGCTCGCCGCGGGGGCGGCCGTGTCGCCGGTCAACGCCCTGTACACCGCACACGAGCTCGGCCACCAGCTGCGCGACGCCGCCGCCACGATCCTGTTCTGCGGACCCGACGGGCTCGAGCGTGCGATGGCGGCGGTGGCGACCGACGGCGTCCGCGTCCGGGAGATCGTGGTGCTCGGTCCGGCGGCACCGGGCGCGACGCCGTTCACGGAGCTGCTGGCGAGCACCGCGGCCTCGCCGCAGGTCCGGATCGATCCGTCCGACGTTGCGGCGCTGCCGTACTCGTCGGGCACGACCGGACTGCCCAAGGGGGTGCTGCTGACCCATCGCAACCTGGTGGCCAACCTGCTGCAGATGGATCCGCTCGGCCGCGTCGAGGCGGGCTCGCGGCTGATCGCGGTGCTGCCGCTGTTCCACATCTACGGCCTGACCGGGATCATGAACCAGGGCCTGCACCGGCGGGCGACGGTGATCACGATGCCCCGGTTCGACCTCGCGGGCTTCCTCTCCGCCGTGGCCACGCACCGCATCGACCACCTCTACATCGCGCCGCCGATTGCGCTCGCGCTGGCCACGCACCCGCTGGTGGCCGACTACGACCTGAGCTGCGTGGACGTCGTGATGTCCGCGGCGGCGCCGCTGTCGACCGAGCTCGCCGACGCCGTGGCGACGCGACTGGACGCCACGGTGGTGCAGGGCTACGGGCTGACGGAGTCGAGCCCGTGCACGCACGGCATCCCCGTTGACCGGCCCGACATCGACCGCGGCTCGATCGGCGTGCCGATGCCAGGCGTCGAGGCCCGGATCGTCGACCCGGCCACGGGGGAGGACGCCGCGCGGGGCGAGCTGTGGTGTCGCGGGCCCAACATCATGCGCGGCTACCTGAACAACCCGGCCGCGACCGCCGCGGCGATCGACGCCGACGGCTTCCTGCACACCGGAGACATCGTCACGATCGACGATGCGGGCGCCTTCCACGTGGTCGACCGGCTCAAGGAACTGATCAAGTACAAGGGCTACCAGGTGGCGCCCGCCGAGCTGGAGGCGCTGCTGCTCACCCACCCCGGGATCGCCGACGCCGCCGTGATCGGGGTGCCGGCCGTTGGCGGGGAGGAGGTGCCGAAGGCGTTCGTCGTCCTCGCCACCACCCGGGACGCAGGCCATGACCTCGAAGCCGCCGAGGTCATGGCCTTCGTCGCCGAGCGGGTCGCGCCCTACAAGAAGGTGCGCGAGGTGGAGTTCCTCGACCGCATCCCGAAGTCGGCCGCCGGCAAGATCCTGCGCAAGGAGCTGCGCAACCGGGCTGCCGCTCCGGCCTGATGGCGGGTCAGACGATCTCGAGGTCGGTGCGGTCGATCCGGCGGTGGAAGCGCATCCCGGCCAGCCCGCCCAGCAGTGCGCCGAGCAGCGCGGCCGCGAGCGCGACGAGCGCGGCGACGACACCGGTGGTGGTGATGTTCTCCGCGGTGATCGGCAGCGGCGGCAGCCCGTCGATCGAGGCCATGGTGCTGAAGCGGGGGCCCATGATCAGGCCCGCCGCCGTGACGACCGCGGCCACGATCAGCGACCACAGCCACACCGCGAAGCCCTGTTTGACGCCGTCGAAGCGCGCCATCCGCCCGGCGACGTACCCACCCGCGTAGTAGGCGAGGAACAGCACGACCAGCCCGATGATCGCCGCCACCAGGCCGAACGTGGCCGTCGGCGCGGGGTTCACCAGCCAGCCACCGGCCGCACCGATCCCGACGGCGATGGCGGTGAGCAGGACCGCGGCACCGGTGGCGGTGAGCCAGCCGAAGAACGCCGAGCCCCACTTGATGCCGCCGAAGCGACGGCGCTGCTCGGCGACCACGGCCCGATGGGTCGGCTGCTCGGTCGGCAGGACGGTGGTGGGCTGCTCGTGATCGACCGGTGTGGCGGTGCCGAGAGCATCGGGACGGACGGTACCGGGAGGGACGGTGCCGGGATGGGTGGGAGCGGCGTGGGTCGGATGCGGGGTGGTGGTCATGTCGGCTCCTCCGTAGAGGTGTGGCCCCTGCCACACGTGGATACCGACCGGATACCCGGACCGGCCACATTCGACACTCGTCCACCCCGATCGGGGAGGTTCAGGGCTGCCGGCCCCTCAGGATGTGACGCGCGGTGCCGGCAGCGGGGCCTGCGCCAGCAGGTAACGCAGCTCCGCCTCGGTGGCAGCGCGGTACTCCGCGGGCGTCAGGTAGACGGTGGTGACGCCGTTGCTGACCGCGACGATGTCACCGTCCTCGCCGGGAGGTGCGGGCGCGCCCAGCGGGTTCTGCAGGAGCCGGGTGACGGTCAGCGTGCTCATCCGACGCCACATCCGGGCGCGGGCAACACGATGGTGAACGGCACGAGAACACGATGCATCACCGGGATGAACGAGGCAACAACCCGGAAGCGGGTCCGATCAGGATCGGATCAGGATTCGATCAGGTCCAGGTCGAAAGCGTCGTCCCCGATCCAGATGCGCAACCCCTCACCGTCCTCGGTGATGAAGCCGTCCTCCTCCTCGCCGAGCTCGCGGGAGGCGCCGAGCGCGAGCTTGTTGAACTCGATGCGGCCTTCCCCGAGGTCCACCGGCCGGTACTCACGGGCGAGTCGCGCGGTGCGGCTCTCCGTTGCCAGCCACTCCGCGTTATCGGCGCCGACCTGTGCGACCCACGTCATCGTTGACACGGCGAGCAGTATGGGGGTGAGGGGCCCGGCCGGACAGTGCCGGCGCGTCCGACCTGCGGAGATCGGGTGCGCAGGGAGCTCTTCGCCCTGCTCCACGCCATGGCGGGCCACCGGAACTCCCACGGATCAGCCGAACCGAAGGGACAGTCCCGAAACTCGTGCCGGACCCGTGTCGATCCGGGGCCTCCCCGCTCGTCGTCACACCAGAGCGGGATGCAGGGTCTCGCGCTGAGGTCCGGAGGACCAGATGACGAACTTCGTGCTCGCGTACCGCGGCGGTTCCGGCATGGCCGACACGCCGGAGGCGCAGGAGCAGGCCATGGCTGCGTGGGGCGCCTGGTTCGGCGCGCTCGGCGCCCAGCTCGTCGAGGGCGGGAACCCGTTCGGGGCATCCCTGACGGTCCACGGCGACGGTTCGGCCACCGACGGCGGGGACGCCGGGCTCAGTGGGTACAGCGTGGTCAGCGCGACCGACCTCGCCGCCGCGGCGAACCTCGCCAAGGGCTGCCCGCTGCTGGGCACGGGCGGCACCGTCGAGGTGTACGAGGCCGTCGACATGTGAGGTCCGGGCCGGGCTGCGGGGGGCCCGGGCCGTCCTATTCGGCGAGGGAGAGGGGTGAGGTTGCCTTGTCGCCCGTGAGGCGCTCCATCATCGCGTCGCAGATCGACTGCAGCTGGCCGACCTGCTCGGCGGTGAGCCCGTCGAACACGTTCTCGCGCACGCAGCGGACGTGGCCGGGCGCCGCGGTCTGCAGGAGCTCGCGCCCCGCGTCGGTGAGCACGGCGTGCACCATCCGCCCGTCGTTCGGATCGAGCTCGCGGCGCACCAGCCCCTCGCGCTCCAGCCGGCTGATGGCGTGGCTGACGCGGCTCTGCGAGTGGTCCATGAGGACCGCGAGCTCGGTGACGCGCGCCGATCCGGTGGGCCGGTCCGACAGCTGCACGAGGATTCCGTAGTGCGTGTGGGCGATTCCCGAGTCGCGCTGCAACTGCCGCTCAAGTGCCCGCATCAACAGCTGGTTGCTGATGAGGTAGGAGCGCCAGGCGCTCGCCTCGCTCGGACTCAGCCACTGATCAGCCGTCACCGCCCCAGCATACCCAACCCTACTTGAACGTTGATGAGTCTTTGGCCAGCAGCGTTTCGTCGAGCCGTGGCGGGTTCGGGCCGTAGGCGTTGGCGCGGGCCGCGCGCCCGCGGACCCCCGGCAGCGCGGTGATCAGGCGCAGGAACCGGGGCGGCGTGATCGGGCGGCCACGCTCCCTGGCGGCGGCCACGCGCTGCTCGATGCGCACCTGGTCGGCCTGCACCGTTTCGATCGACGGGGCGCGGTCGCGCTGCACGGCGGCGAGGTCGGCCTCGGTGAGCGTGCCGGCGCGCAGTGGCGCGATCAACCGGTTCGCCGCGGCGACGGCGTCCTGGATCGCCATCAGGATCCCGTTGCCCCCGACCGGGGAGATGACGTGTGCGGCGTCGCCGATCAGCAGCAGGCCGGGCCGGTGCCAGCGTTCGACGCGCGCGATGTCCACCGACAGCAGCGTCGTCTGGTTCATGTCGGTGAGCAGGTGCACGCGGTCGGCCAGCCACGGGACGTGTGTGGTCAGGAACGCGCGGATCGGCTCGACCCCGGCGTCACGCGCGGCGGCGTAGCCGCCCTTGGGCAGCGAGTAGCCGACCTGCCAGTCGTGCGGCCCGCCCAGCAGCCCGACGTAGTGGCGCGTGCCGAAGAAGAGGTCGACGTCGGCGTCGGGCGGGTCGGCGGGGTTGCGCGGCAGGCGGAACCACAGCAGGTCGGTCTGCGCGCCCAGCGAGCGGGCCGGCAGGTCGGCGAGCGTGCGGATCTTCGAGAAGCGCCCGTCGGCGGCGACGACGAGCGCGGCCCCGAGATCGTGCTCGCCGTCCCGGTCGCGGAAGCGGACCCCGGTGACGGCGTCCCCGTCGCGGATGAGGCCGGTGACCTTGGCGCCGAGGCGCAGCGTGAACCCGGGCAGTGTCGCAGCGCGCTCCGCGACGAAGTCGAGGAACCGGGCCTGCGGCATCAGCGCGACGTAGTTGAAGCGGCTGCGGACCTTGCCGTAGTCGGCCGTCGTGAGATCGCCCGCGGGGGTGTGGAACCGGAACCAGCGGGCCGGGTGGTGCGGGAGTGCGAGCAGGTCGTCGGCGAGGCCGAGCTGGTCGAACAGCTCCAGCGTCCAGGGGTGCAGGGAATCGCCGCGGAAGTCGCGGTCGAAGTCGCGGTGCGACTCCAGCAGCGTCACCGCGATTCCCGCGCGGGCGAGCAGGTAGGCGAGCACCATCCCGCCGGGGCCGCCACCGGCCACGACGACGGGCTCGGTCATCGCGGGTCCAGCCGGAACGTCACGATCGTGGCGATGTGCTCGGTGATCTCTGCGATGCTCGCCTCGGCCGGTACCGGAAACGCGCGCAAGGCCCATGGCACCTGCATCGAGCGCAGGTAGGCAGAGATCACCGGGGCGGCCTCGGCTGCGGCGGCGCGCACCGCGGTGCGCTGCACGGTCTCGTCGGCGCTGACCAGCTCGCAGGCCGGCTCGGCCTCGAGATTGCGCACCCAGGCCCGGGTCGGGTCGGGGGAGACGAGGTACTCCCGCCCGTCGAGCTGGACGACGGCGAGCGGTGTCGTCCGGCTGGTGCCGCTGCGCCGCCCGGTCGTGCGGACGGCGCGCAGCGCGTAGCCGCCCTGGACGAGCGGCTGGGCGGGCGCGGCCTGCAGCCGGGCGCTCATGGCCTGGTTCATCGCGACGAGATCGGGAGCGGTCACGGTGTCGATCCTACTCGTTCGATCGACAAGTATCTCGACTGTCGAGAGAATTTAGTTCGACGCGGAGAGTAGGTCGGAACGCCAGTAGGCGAGCACGGTGGGCGGCGGGATCATGGCACGCTCCAACGCAGCGCGGAGACGACCGTGGCGAGCTCGCTGATTCGCGGCGCATGGGCGCCCAGCGCGTAGAACCCGGCTCCGACGACGGCCGCAGCGATGACGGTCAGGAGCGTGCCGGTCCATGCGGTTCCGGTGGCGGGGCCGAGGACGTGAGCCGTGGCGGTGGGATCACGCTTCGCCGCTGCCCGGCTCATCCTCGGCAGCATCCCGGTGATGACCGTGACGGCGATGATCGCGTAGGGCAGCTGGAAGAGCCTGTACGCATCCAGCAGCTGCGTGCCCAAGCCGAGCGCTGCGACCAGGGCCACGGTGCGCACGAAACCGGTGACCCTGGAGGCGACGGTGGCCACCGCCATCGCCCGGCCGGTCTCGAGGAACCGCGGCTGATCAGGCATGCGAAGGGCTGGCCTTCCGTCGGGACTGAGATGCTCAGCGTAGGCACCCGGCTCCGGGACGCCGGGCGGGTGCGCGTTCATGCGGCCCGCCTGAGGTGGGTGGCCGGGTTCCTACGCGGGACCTGTTCAGGGTCGATCCACACCGGCGGGATGAACTCGGGTAGCCCGTCACGGATGCGGATGATCCACTCGCTGTCGTGTTGCAGCCGGTGATGCGCTTTGCAGAGCAGGACGCAGTTGTCGAGGCTGGTCGGTCCGCCGTGTTCCCAGTACTGGATGTGGTGCCCGTCGCACCAGGAGGGTGGTCGGTCGCAGCCGGGCCAGGCGCACCCTTGGTCGCGGATGATCAACGCTTTGCGGATGGCGTCGGGGATGGTGCGGGTGGAGCGGCCGATGTCGAGCAACTGGCTGGATCCACCCAGGACGGTCGGGATGATCCCGCTGTCGCAGGCCAGGATCCGGAGTTCCTTGGCGGTGAGTGGGCCGCCGAATTCGAGCATCGCGGCGCGGGCCCGGTTCTCCAGGTCGTTCGAGGCGATGGTGACGTTGACGTGGGGTCGGTGTCCGCCGCGGTGGGGGACGTCGCCGTGGTCGAGCACAAACCCGCAGATGTCGGCCAGCGCATCGGCCTGGTGCTGCCCTACTGTGCGCAAGTCTTCTTTCCCGAGGGGCTTGGACTTGGCGTCGAGCAGCGCGGCGATCGTCGCGAACTTCAGGGCGCTGCCGAAGCTCCCCGAGATGGTGCCGGCGGATCCGTTCTTGTTGGGCCGGATCTGCAGATCATCGACGGGTTCGGGGTCGCGGTCGTCGGGTTCGGGGCCGTCCTGGTCGAGGAGGTTGATCAGGTCGGTGCCGTGGCGGAACAACCGATCCGGCGTCGTCTGCGCAGCGGTCCTCGCGAGTTCGGCTTCGACCACCGCAAGATCCTCGGGGCTGATCCGCGACGCGGCAGAACTGGCGAGCACCTTGGCGATCACCTCGACGTGGCGCAGCGTCATAGCTCCGGCGTGGAACGCCGCTGCGGTGGCCGGCAACAGCGCCGGCAGCATTGTTCCGTCGAGCGCGACGCGTGGGCAGATCTGCTCGACCGTGCTGGACATACCCACATCATACTCGAACGCATGTTCGATCTCGAGTGTTTCGAGGGGCATTTCTGCAGCTCGGAGCCGTTGTGCGTGTCGTATCGGCCGTGCGCGCGCAGCGCGCACACCGGGGACCCCCTCTCGGAGATCTGCCCCGCCGGCGAGGCGGCACGAAAGCCGGGCACGGAACCCAGCCGCACCTGACCGGCGGTAAAGCCGGGCACGCCACCCAGCCGCACCTGACCGGCGGCAAAGCCGGGGCACCCCACCCAACGCGACCCGCCAGACCCGTAAATCCACGCACCCCGCCGACCCCAACTCGCGGGCCGATCCGTCGCAACTCGCAGGCCGATCCGTCGCAACTCGCGGGTCCATCGGTCGCAACTCGCGGGCCGATCTGTCGCAACTCGCGGGTCCATCCGTCCCGACTCGCGCCATGACCTGCATGCACCGCCGCCGCGAACCCTCGTCACCGTGTCGAGATCGCAAAATCACCGTGCCAAACAGCGAAATCACCTCGCCACCATGCGCCGGTCGACGCCGGACCGTCACCCTTCTAGGCTGACCGCCGATCACGTAGAGCAAGCTGGGGGGCGCCGTGAGCGTTGATCTCGCCGATGCAGCCGCGCCCGCGGCAGCCCCGCCACCGGGCCGGTTGCGGGGGTGGATCGACGGTGTCACCACCCCGGACCGGTTGCGCCGGGTGGGTGTCGTCCTGGTCGTCGGCTGCGTGCTGACGGCCGTCGTGAGCCTGGTCGGTGCGATCTCGCGCACCGACGCCGTGCGCGACGGCGGGGATCGGCTCGCGTCGTTGACGTCGGACGCTGCCGAGCTCTACCGCGCGCTCGCGGACGCCGATGCCATGGCCACGAGCGGTTACGTCTCGGGTGGGATCGAGCCGGCGGCGATCCGCGCCCGCTACGACACCGACATCGGGAGCGCGGCGCAGCGGATCGTCCACGCTGCCGGCCTGCTCGCTGCCGATGACCCGGCCGCCGAGCCGGTGGCGACGATCTCCGCGCAGCTGCCCATCTACAGCGGGCTGATCGAGACGGCGCGCACGTACAACCGGCAGGGGCTGCCGCTGGGGCAGTCCTATCTCAACAGCGGCTCGACGCTGATGCGGACCACGATCCTGCCGGCGGTGGAGCGGCTGCGCACGCTCGAGACCGCGGCCTCCGACGTGGCCTACGGCAACGGTGGGGCGATCCCGTTCGCGGTGCTGCTGCTGGGCATCGCGACGCTCGCCGGCGTGATCGACGCCGCGGTGCGCGAGCGGCGGCGCACCCACCGCGTCCTGAACCTCGGGCTGGTCGGTGCCGGGGTGGCTGTGGTCGCGGTGCTGCTGTGGTGGTTGCTGGCGCTCGTCGTCGAGGTCAGCCGGTTCGACGACGCCCGCGGCCACAGCACCGCCGCCACCACGCTCGACGACGCCAGGGCCGCCGTGCTGCAGGCCCGCAGCAACGAGAGCCTGGTGCTGGTCGCGCGGGGTGGTGGCAGCGCCGATCAGGGCTTCACCGATCAGCTCGACCGCGTGGTCGGTCCCGACGGCAACGGTGGGCTGTTGGCCCAGGTCCAGGCCTCGGGCACGCGGGTGGACGACATCCGGTCCGCGGCGCAGGCCTGGCGGACGGCCCACCGCCACGTCCGCGAGCTCGACGACAGCGGCCGCTACGCCGATGCCGTCGCCGCGGCCACCGGCGCCGACCCGGCCGGGTCGGGCGCCACGTTCGAACGACTCGACAAGGCACTCGGCGACGCGATCGCGACCGAGCGGGCCGCGTTCGAGCGCGACGCCGATGCGGCGGCGGGTGCGCTGTCCGGTCTGGCCGTCGGGCCGGCCGTGCTGGCGCTGCTCGCGGCGGCCGGGGTCGTCGTGGGTATCGGCACCCGGGTGGGGGAGTACCGATGACGGACGTCAACGCGCGCCGACCGCTGGTGTACCTGTGCGTCGCGGGGGTGCTCGCGCTGGGTGCCAGCCTGATCGGCGGGACGGGGTCGGCGGCGCCTGCCGGTCCTCCCTCCGGACCCGGTGCGACCACGGCCGCACCGCCGGCAGCCCCCGCCTGCACGGACAAGCGCGAGAGCCTGCGCCCGGCGGGCCCGCTGCCGGCACCGGGGCAGATGCCGGCGGGCTCGGCGATGGCGGCGATCGTGGCGCGCGGCCGGCTCGTCGTCGGGGTGGACCAGAGCAACTACCTGCTGAGCTTCCGCAACCCCGGCACGACGCTGCTCGAAGGTTCCGACATCGACGTGGTGCACCAGATCGCCAAGGCGCTGTTCGGCGACCCGGACCGCGTGCAGTTCGTCGTGCTCAGCGTGGCCGACCGGCCGGCGGCGATCGCGCAGAAGCGCGTCGATCTGGTGGTCGACAACTTCACGGTCACCTGCGAGCGGCAGAAGACGGTGGAGTTCTCCTCGGCCTACCTCGCCGCGACCACCCGCCTGCTGGTGCCCCTCAACAGCGGCATTTCCGAGGTGGAGCAGCTGGCCGGCAAGCGGGTCTGCACGTCGAAGGGGTCCACCATCGAGCGGGTGCTGCACGCGATCCCTGCCGGCCTGGACGTGGTGGCCCTGCCGGGCACCGCCGACTGCGTGGTGGAGCTGCAGCGCGGCCGCGTCGACGCGGTGTCGAGCGACGACGTGATCCTGGCCGGGATCGCCGCGCAGGATCCGCAGACCCACGTGGTGGGCCGGGCGCTGGACAGCTCCCTCTACGCGGTGGGCATGAACCCGGAGGCGCCCGACCTGGTCCGCTTCGTCAACGGCGTGCTCGAACGCGGCCGGGCGGACGGCAGCCTCGCCGCCAGCTACCAGCGCTGGCTCGGTCGCCAGCTCACCCCGCCGCCCACACCGCCTCCCGCGCGCTATGGGGACTGACGCGGGACCCGCCGCTTGTTCCAGCGCTCACCGGTGTGCGCGACGGTGATGGTGGTCCAGGCACCGATCCGGATCCGGTCGCCGTCGGCCAGCCGGACGGGGGTGTTGGCCGCGATCGGGCTGGGCGCATCGCCGATGGTGGTGCCGTTGGTGGATCCCACGTCGACGATCTCCCAGTCGCCGTCCGGACGTGCCAGCAGCAACGCGTGCAGCGTGGACACTCCCGGGTCGAGCGGGGGTCCGGTGAGGTCGATCTCCGGATCGATGCCGCGCGACCGGCTGCGCCTGCCGATCGCGAGCTGCGGCCCCGCCAGCGTGAACCGGCGTTGCGGGCAGTACTGCGGGAACTCCACCAGCCCGGCGTCGGGGCCGTTGCGGCTGCGGACCTCGTCGAACCAGGCACGGTCGGCCTCGACCACGACCGTCCACGTCGGTTCCTCCGGCGGTGCGGGCGCGGCGGGCTGCGCCGCGGCCGGGATGTCGGCCGGGGTCGCGCCGTCGTGGCCGCAGACCTCGCAGAACCGGCCGTCCTTCGCGGCGCCGCACTGAGGGCAGGTGGTGCCGCCGGGGGGAGGGTCGACGGGCCCGGCCGGTGTCGCAGCGGGTGGCGCAGCCGGAGACGCGGCGGCGGGTGCCATCGCGGTGCCGCACACGTCGCAGTAGTCGGTGGTGGCCGATTCGTGGCCGGCGGGGCACGCCGCCATGTCAGCTCGCCTCCTCGGTGCCGCGGACCCGGACGGTCTTGGTGGAGCGCGTGTCGAGCGTCATCTCGTCGGCGTCGCTGACCGCGGCGCGCAGCCGGACGGTGCCCGACGGCGCGTCCAGCACCTCGACCACCCGCTCCAGCAGCCGTGCCGTGCCCTCGTTGCCTGACTCCGCGGCGAGTGCGACGGCCCGCCCGAGCCGGGCGGTGGCCGTGGCGGTGTCGCCTGCCTTGCGTGCGGCGAGCCCTTCCTGGATCGCCTCGGCGAGCTCGGCCTGGCCGGTGTAGTGGGCCACGCCGCGGCTGATGCCGGTGGACAGCGCCGTGTCGTCGGTCCAGGTGGCCTTGACCAGCCCCTGGCCGAGCACATCGTCGGCGCCCGAGCGCACCAGGCTCACGCGGGCGGCGAGCATCTCCTCGCCGACGGCGCCGGCGGCCACCTCCACCTCCAGGTGGTACTCCCGGACCTCGGCGCCCCAGGAACCGAGCGGGTAGTCGCCGCGCAGCGGCCCGGTGTCGACCCGGCGTCCCGTCAGGTCCTCGACGGTCGGCGCCACCTGCTTCACGAACCGCAGCGTGGAGCCGCGCGGCGTCCAGAGCCGCAGCGCGACACCGGCCATGCTCTTGCCCATGGCCGCTTCCATGACGGCCTCGAAGTCGGCGGCGAGCTCGGCGGGATCCGCGACGATGTCGACGCTGCCGAGCAGCGCGGCGGCGATCGCGCGCAGTTCCTCGACGCGCCAGTCGGTGCCGACCCCGCGACAGTCGCAGGTGAACCGGCCCTGCACCCCGGCGAGCGCGGCCTCGAAGTAGTGGGAACGCTCCCCGTTCTGGCCGTCGGTGAGCAGGATGGCGTGCTTGATCGCGCCGGGGTGGCGATCGGCGATCGAGCCGGCGAGGGTGAGCCAGCTACCGATGCCCGTGCCGCCGTTGGCCCGCAGCCCGTTGACGGCAGCGGTGGCGCCTGCGCGGGTACGGGCATCCGCCACGGCCGTGCCGGTGGGCGGGTACAGCTGCTTGGCGGTCTCGGTGCCGGCGATCACCACGAACGACACCCCGTCACGCACCTGGGCGATGGCGGCGGCGGTGGCCCGGCGCGCGGAGTGGATCTTGTCGCCGGTCATCGACGTGGAGCAGTCCACGATGATGATCTCGAGACCGTCGGCGGCGGCGGGCGCCGACTCGCTGGAGGTGACGGTGACGATCGCATCGACCCGCGTGGCGCCGGCGGCGAGATAGGGGTTCTGGTCCACCTCGACGGTGAACGGGGCGGGGGCTGCGGTCATCACGGGCTCCTCGTGGGGTCGGTGACGGGTTCGGGTGGCTCGGCGGGCTCGATGAGCGGCGGCAGCGGCACGACGACCACGGTGATGTTGTCGCGGCCACCCGCCTCGAGCGCGATGGCGGTGAGTGCCGCCGCGGCGGCGGCCGGGCCGGACTCCGCGACCAGCGGGAGCGCCACGGCGGCGAGGTCCTCGGCATCGGGCAGGTGGTTCCACAGCCCGTCGCTGCACAACAGCAGGACACCGGGAGCGTCCGGGGTCAGCACCTCGATGCCGGGATCGGCGTAGCCGTCGGCACCCAGCCAGCGGGTGATGCCGTGTGCGCGGCGGTCGGCCATCGCCGTGGCCATGTCCCGTCGCCCCGCCCGCACCTCCTCGGCCGCCCACGAGTGGTCGGCGGTGAGCAGCCGCGATCCGGTGGCGGCGAGCCAGTAGGCGCGGCTGTCACCGACCCAGCCGATCGTGACCGTGGGCCGCTCCCCGTCGAGCCCGGTGACCAGCGCCGACACGAGCGTGCAGGACGGGGTGTCGGGCCCGCCGCCCGGCGCCAGTGCGGCGACGGCGGACTGGGCCGCGGCGACCGCGGCGGGCATGGGCGGCCCGGCGTCCGGGGTCGGTGGCGCGAGCAGGACGGTCAGCGCCGCCGCCGTGGCCGTGCGGGACGCGACCTCGGGACGGCGCACCGAGGAGACGCCGTCGCACACGACGACCACATAGGACGACGGCGGCCCGGCGGCGGGCGTGCGGCCCAGCGACATGGCGTCCTCGTTGCGCGCGTGCACGAGCCCGCGGTCGCTGACGCCGGCGAGCCCGGCGCACCGGTCGGGGGCCGATGGGGTGGGGAGCAGGACGAACTCGTAGCGGTCGGTGCCGTCCGGGCGGCGCAGCCCGCACCCCGGGCAGTAGTCGGGATCGGCGTCGGGCGGCTGCTCGCACCGCACGCACGGCAGCGTGGCGGGCACCGGGGTGGTGTCGAGGCGCGCGACACCGAGATCATGGCCGCACGCCTCGCAGAACCGGTCGCCGCTGGGCACCGGCTCGTTGCACTCGGGACACCGCACGCGCTACACCCAGGACCGCGGTCGCGCCGCGTTCGCCTCGTCGACCAGCGTGATCCGCTCGCGGCGGTCGGTGGTGAGCCGGGCGGAGGCGCGCAGGCTGCGTTCGAGTGCGAGCCGCAGATCGCGCTCGACCCATGCGGTGCCCAGGAACGGCGCTCCACCGCTGGGTGCGTGCTCGACGGCGGCGGTCAACAGCGACGCCCGCACCTCGTGGTCGGTGCCGGCGTCGAGGTGCAGCCGCTCCACCCGGGCGGCGGCGGCCCGCAGCTCGGGCTCGGGGACCTCGGCACCGGTGCGGCCCAGCAGCGTGGCCTGCACGGCGGCGAGCTGGGCGGCGATGTTGCGGTTGGAGCTCTCCGGCACGGTGTCGAGCGCCGTGATGGCACCCGCTCTGTCGGCGGCTCGCAGCGCGACCCTGGCCTGCCCGAACGCGGCGTCGGCGAGGTTGGGGTCGGGACGCCCGGCCTGCGCGTGGTAGCGGCCGGCGGCCTCGTCCTGACCTGCGCACTCGGCGGCCGCGCCCAGCGCGAGCTTGGGTGCCGCCTCGCCGGGCAACGTGGAGTACACGGTGTCGAACGCGGTGCAGGCGGCCGTCGACTCGCCCGCCAGCAGCGCGGCGATCCCCGCGAGCCACCCGAGCCGCCAGTCGTCGGTGCCCTCGGCCGCCAGCTCCGCGAGGGCGGCCCGCGCCCCGGCGGCGTCGCCGTCGTCGAGATGGGCTCGCACCAGCCGCAGCCGCAGCTCCAGGCTGGGCTGATCGGTGGTGGCGACGATGCGTGCGACCTCGGCGGGTTCGGTGGCGGCCAGCGACGCCAGCAGCCCCGCGGCGGGGTCGGTGGCATCGACCAGCGGCATCGCGAGCGCGGCGGCCACCCGTGCCGGATCCGGACGCCCGGCGTCGGGTCCGGTGGCGAGCAGTCCGGGAGCGAACGTGGCGCGGGGCGGCCCGAAGACCGTGGACACCGCAGGCGGGGCCGCGACGCCCTCGGCGGCCAGTACGTCGCGCAGCACCCCGCTCAGCTGCTCGGCCATCTCGTCGGCCGACTCGAACCGCCGCAGCGGGTCGGGGTCGGTGGCCCGGCGCAACAGCCGGTGGAACGACTCGTGGGTGGCCAGCACCATGCTGTGGGCCGGATCGGGCAGCTCGGTGAGCACGCCCCGGCGGGCCGGCGGGATGCCCAGCGTCAGCACCGCCAGCGTGCGGCCGACCGTGAAGATGTCGGAGCTCGCCGACGGGCCCTCCTCGCGGATCTCGGGTGCCTGGTAGCCGACGGTGCCGTAGACGGCGCTGAGCCGATCATCGATGCGGATGACGGCGCCGAGGTCGATGAGCTTGAGCTGGCGGTCGTACTGGATCACGTTCTCGGGCTTGAAGTCGCAGTAGGCGAGCCCCAGCGTGTGCAGGTGGCCGAGCGCGGGCAGCATCTCGAGCGCGTAGGCGATGGCCTGGGCCACCGGCAGCGGCTCGATGGTGCGGTCGGGGCGGCGCCGGGCCTCCAGCAGTTGCTTGAGCGACGACCCGCCGACGTACTCCATGACGATGTAGCCGACCGGCACGCCGTCGTCGCCGGGGTGCTCGACGAAGTTGTGGATCGTGACGATGTTGGGGTGGCTGACCTGCGCGAGGAAGCGCTTCTCCGCGACGGCCGCGGCCATGGCGTCGGCGTCGCCCGCATCGAGCAGGCCCTTGAGCACCACCCAGCGGTGGTCGACGTTGCGGTCGACGGCCAGGTAGATCCAGCCCAGCCCGCCGTGGGCGAGGCAGCCGCGCACCTCGTACTGCCCGGCCACCAGCATCCCGGGGGCGAGCTTGGGGGAGAAGGAGAAGGGGGCACCGTCGTGCGGGCAGAAGCCCTCGGTGCGTCCCGGTCGTCCGTCGCGGGACCGGCCGACCGGCTGGGCGCACTTGCTGCAGAAGCGCTTGTCCTCCGGCACCTGCGGGTCGACGAGCAGTGCGTTGGCCGGATCGAGCCGCGGCACCGGCGGCACGTCGACGAGCCCGACACCCAACCTGCTGCGGGTGGACCGGCTGCCGCCGGTGCGGGTGGAGCCGCGGCGGCTGGGCCTGCTGCCTGCGGTGCCGGTGCCGGTGCTGAACGCCGGGCTCGCCGCCGCCGTTGCGGGCCCGGACGCCGACGACAGGCCGGTGCGCCCGGCGGCCGCCGTGGCGGCGGGTTCGCCAGCAGTGGATCCGGCTGTAGTGGCTTCGGCAGCGGCCAGCCCGCACTCGTTGCAGTAGCCGTCCTCCATCACACCGGTGCAGCCCGGACGCCCGCAGGCCGTGCTCGTCATGCGGACCGTCCTTGCTCGCGGGAGGCGCCGGGGGTTGGCGCCCGGATGGACTGCAGGACCCGTTGGTAGTTGCCGAGCGCACGGGTGGCGGCGCCCAGATCGCAGGGGCGACACCACAGCAGCAGCCGGATCTCCTCGTCGAGGGCCAGCAGTTCGGGGTGTTCGCCGTACCCGGTGCGCGCGGCCTTGGCCCGGAACGCGTCGTAGCGCCCGCGCAGCTCGGTGCGCCGCTCGAGCAGCCCGGCGGCGAGCTCGTGGGACTGCTGCAGGGCCGCGGTGGCCGCCTGGACGTGGCCGCGCAGCTCGGCGGCGTCGCGGGCGCGCCGCGGCCAGTCGGTGACGGCCACCGGGGTGCTGGTGTCGAGAAGCTGCAGGCGCTCCTGCAGCGCGGGTCGCTGATCGGGCGGCAGCGGCGGCAGGGCGGCGACGATCAGCTCGGCGGCCTGCCGATGCGCCTGCTCGGCCGCGGCCCGTGCGGGCTCCAGTGCCGCGATGCCCGCGGTGAGCGTGGCGAGCGTGTCGGGCCAGCCCGCCCGCAGGACGGCCTGCTCGGCCAGCCGGGACGCCACCGCCGTGAGCTCGGTGTCGATCACGGCGAGCCGGCGCTGCAGGGCACCGTCGGCCAGCGCGAGCGGATCGGCCGTGCCGTCGCTGTCGAGATCCTGGATCTGCGCGGTGACGGCGTCGGCGAGCCCGGCCTGCCCCAGCTCGTGGGCGAGCGTGCGGGCGTCGGCCGCGCGGGCGGCCAGCGGTGCGAGCCCGCGGAGCAGGGCCTGGTGCAGGTCGGCACAGGCGTCGACCAGCTCGTGGACGCCGCGGTAGGCCAGATCCATCCGGTCGGACAGCTGTTGCAGCGTGACGTGCTCGACGGCGACGACATCACCGGTGAGGCGGCGCTCGACGAGCGTGCGCCGCATCTCGACGGTGGGCTCGCGCAGCAGATGGACCAGCTCGGCGAGCTCGGCCTCCCCGGGACGGGCCCGGCGCGCGCGTACCGCCTGGGCCGCCGCGACGATCCGCTGGTGGTGGGCGAATCCCGTCCACAGCGCCGAGAGCGACTCGCGCGCGACCGCCCACCGGGCCGCGGTGGCGCCCGCCAACGGGCCGGTGGTGAGCAGCTGGTGGCCGGGGTGGCGTTCGAGCTCGACGAGCGCGGCCGCGATGCGTCCCTCCGCCTCGACCCGGCGGCCGAGCTCGGCCACCACACCGTCGCTGTCGATCACCCCGGCCCCCCGTTCGTGTCGAGCGAGAGTAGCGCGATCGGGCGACAGGAACGCGACGACGGCGATCGTCGCCGTGCTGCGCCGGGGGCCGGGAGTGCCCGGTGTGAGCCGTTACGGTGATCGGGTACGACCCGTTGGACCACATCGAGGAAGCGCGTGCCATGAAGATCGTCGACGCGAAGGTCGTGGTCACCCGCCCCGGCCGCAACTTCGTCACGCTGCGGATCACCACCGACGACGGCGTGACCGGTCTGGGGGACGCCACGCTCAACGGGCGCGAGCTCGCGGTGGCGTCCTACCTGCGCGACCACCTGGTGCCGTTGCTCATCGGGATCGACCCGCACCGCATCGAGGACACCTGGCAGTCGCTCTACCGGGGCGCCTACTGGCGGCGTGGACCCGTCACGATGGCCGCGATCGCGGCGGTGGACGTGGCGCTGTGGGACATCAAGGCCAAGGTCGCGGGCCTGCCGCTCTACCAGCTGCTCGGTGGCGCGAGCCGGGACCGCGTGCGCACCTACGGCCATGCCGCCGGCCGTGACGTCCCCGAGCTGCTCGACTCGGTGCGGGCCCGGCTCGCGCAGGGCTACCCGGCCATCCGGATCCAGACCGGTGTCCCGGGACTGCGCCGCGTCTACGGCGTGCACGACACGCCGGCGTCCACACCGGACGGGCGGGTGCTGCCGGTCGTCGAGGACTGGGACACCGCCGCCTACCTGCGCCACATCCCGACGGTCTTCGAGGCCGTACGCCACGAGTTCGGTCCGGAGCTGCCGCTGCTCCACGATGCCCACCACCGGCTCACGCCCCTGCAGGCGGCCCGGCTGGGCAGGGACCTGGAGCCCTACGACCTGTTCTGGCTCGAGGACTGCACGCCCGCGGAGAACCAGGAGGGGCTGCGCCTCGTGCGCAGCCACACCACCACACCGCTGGCCATCGGCGAGGTCTTCAACACCGTCTTCGACTTCCGGACGCTCGTGAACGAGCAGCTCATCGACTACGTGCGGGCCGCCGTCACACACTTCGGCGGCGTCTCACCGCTGAAGAAGCTGTTCGACTTCGCCGCCCAGCAGCAGATCAAGAGCGCCATCCACGGCCCGGAGGACATCTCGCCGGTCGGGATGGCCGCGGCGATCCACCTCGACCTGGCGATCCACAACTTCGGGATACAGGAGTACGCGGGCCACAGCGCCGCGACGGCCGCGGTGTTCCGGCACTCCTACACGTTCACCGACGGGCACCTGCACCCCGGCGAGGCGCCGGGGCTGGGCGTCGAGCTCGACGAGGAGCTCGCGGCCGCCCATCCCTACGAGCCGGCGTACCTGCCGGTCAACCGCCTCGCGGACGGGACCGTTCACGACTGGTGAGGCCGGTTCGAGTACGCGCAGGTCTGCGAGACACCCCGGTTGGCCTCGTTGGTCTGCCGGGGGCCGGGGCCGGGGCCGGCGCGGGCGGGGCGGTCGCGGGCGGCGTGCTCGAACAGGCCGTGCAGACCGGCACGACCGCGGATGCGGCGATGAAGGATCGGAGGAAACGCATGCCGGGCAGCCCAGGGTGATCATCGGGCCGGCCCGGCGGGCGGTGTCCTACGACGCCACGGCGATACCGGGGATGCTCTTGAGCTCCCCGAGCAGCGCGGAGCTGACGTTGACCGAGAAGCTGTCGATCGCGAACGCCGTCTCCCGGTTCTTGTAGCAGAGCAGCAGCGTCAGCGGCGTGTTGCCGGCGTGGGCGATGATCGACGACTTGAGCTGTGCCACCACCGAGTCGTCGATCTTGAGCGCGTCGGCCCGCAGCACGAGCGGCGGGTTGGCACCGGGGTTGTTCTGCGCGTCGGCGACGTCGAGGGTGGCGAGGTCGGAGGCGAACACCGACATCCGGTCCTCACGCCAGTTGACCCGGCCCTTGACCGCCACCACCGAGTCGGGGATCAGCTCCTCGCCCATGGCCAGGAACGACTTCGCGAAGAACAGCACCTCCATCGAGGCGTCCAGATCCTCGATGGTGACGATCGCCCAGGACTCGCCCTTCTTGTTCACCCGCCGGTCGACCGAGGAGATCATCCCGGCCAGCACGATCTCGCCCTCCTTGGGCGCGTCGTACATGATCTGCGCGATCGCCTTGGGGGCGTTCTTGCGCAGGATCCGCTCGCAGCCGTCGAGCGGGTGCGCCGAGACGTAGAGGCCCAGCATCTCGCGCTCGTAGCTGAGCATCTGCTTGCGTGGCCACTCGACGTCCTCGATCTTGACGTGCGCGAGCGGCGAGGTGTCCGACGGCGCGTCCTCCTCGCCCATGCCGCCGAACAGGTCGTACTGCCCCATGGCCTCGTGGCGCTTGAGGCTCGTGACGCCGTCGACCGCGTCCTCGTGGATCATCAGCAGCGCCTTGCGTGGATGCCCGAGCGAGTCGAACGCGCCCGCCTTGATCAGCGACTCGATGGTGCGCTTGTTGCAGCACACCAGCTCGATCTTCTCGAGGAAGTCGGTGAACGAGGTGAACTTGCCCTTCGCCTTGCGGGTGGCGACGATCGACTCGACGACGTTGGCGCCGACGTTGCGCACCGCGCCCATGCCGAAGCGGATGTTGCTGCCGACCGCGGCGAACCACAGGCCGGACTCGTTGACGTCGGGCGGGAGCACCTGGATGCCCATGCGGCGGCACTCGGCGAGGTAGACCGCCGACTTGTCCTTGTTGTCGCCGATCGAGGTGAGCTGCGCCGCCATGAACTCGGTGGGGTAGTTCGCCTTGAGGAACGCCGTCCAGTACGAGACGAGCCCGTACCCGGCGGTGTGCGACTTGTTGAAGGCGTATCCCGCGAAGGGGAGCATGACGTCCCAGAGCGTCTGGCACGCCTCGGCCGAGAAGCCCTTGCCGGCCATGCCGGCACTGAACCGCTCGAACTCCTTCTCGATGATCTCCTTCTTCTTCTTGCCCATCGCGCGCCGCAGCAGGTCGGCCTGGCCGAGGCTGTAGCCGGCGAGCTGCTGCGCGATGGCCATGACCTGCTCCTGGTACACCAGGAGGTGGTAGGTCTCGCCGAGGATCGGCTCCAGCGCTTCCTTGAGCTCGGGGTGGATCGGCGTGATCTTCTGCCGGCCGTTGGACCGCTCGGCGTAGTCGATGTGGGCGTTGGCAGCCATCGGACCGGGCCGGTAGAGCGCAAGCACGGCCGCGATGTCACCGAAGTGGGTGGGCGCCATGGCCTTGAGCAGCGAGCGCATCGCGCCACCGTCGAGCTGGAACACCCCGAGGGTGTCGCCGCGGGAGAGCAGCTCGTAGGTCTTCTTGTCGCCGAGGTCGGGTCCGGTGGTGGGCAGCGGGACGTCGATGCCGTAGTTCTGCGCGACGGCCTTGATGGTGTCGTCCACCACCGTGAGCGTGCGCAGCCCCAGGAAATCCATCTTGAGCAGGCCGATGTCCTCACACGAGGGGTAGTCCCACCCGGTGATGATCGACCCGTCGTCGCGCTTCCACAGCGGGATGACGTCGAGCAGCGGCTCCGAGGACATGATCACCGCGCAGGCGTGGACGCCCGCGTTGCGGACCAGCCCCTCCAGCCCGCGGGCGGTGCCCATGATCCGGCCGACGTCGGGATCGGTCTCCGACAGCGCCCTGACCTCGGACGCTTCCTTGTAGCGCTCGTGGGTGGGATCGAAGATCCCGTAGAGCGGGATGTCCTTGGCCGCGATCGGCGGCGGCAGGGCCTTGGAGATCCGGTCGGCGATGGAGAAGCCGGGCTGGCCGTGGATGACGCGGGCGGCGTCCTTGATGGCCGCCTTCGTCTTGATCGTGCCGAACGTGATGACCTGGGCGACGTTCTCCTCGCCCCACTTGTCGACGGTGTAGCGCATGACCTCGCCGCGCCTGCGCTCGTCGAAGTCCAGGTCGATGTCGGGGGGAGAGACGCGCTCCGGGTTGAGGAACCGCTCGAAGATCAGCCGATGCTCGATGGGGTCGAGGTCGGTGATGTGCAGGAGATAGGCCACCAGCGAACCGGTGGCCGAACCCCGGCCCGGACCGACGGCGATCTTCTGGTCCTTCGCCCACCGGACGAGGTCGCCCACCACCAGGAAGTAGCCGGGGAACCCCATGTTCGAGATCACGCCCAACTCGATCTCGATGCGTTCCTTGTATTCCGCGGTGAGCCCCGCCGGGAATCGCGTGGGCGCCCATTTCTCGACGTCGGCACGCAGCAGGTCGTCCTCGGTTTCCCCCGGCTTCAGGGGGAATCGCGGCATGCGGTCGACTTCTTTGAAGATGTCGTCGTAGGATTCGACCATCTCGGCGACGAGCAAGGTGCTGGCGGCGGCTCCGGGAACGGCGTCGTCCCAGTACTCCCGCATTTCTTCGGCGCTCTTGAGGTAGTAGCCGTCGCCGTCGAACTTGAAACGGGTGGGGTCGTCGAGGGTCTTGCCGGCCTGCACGCACAGCAGGGCCGAGTGCGCCTCGGCCTGGTCCTTCGTGACGTAGTGGGAGTCGTTGGTGGCCAGCGGCCGCAGGTCGAGCTCCTTGGCGATGGTCAGCAGGCCGTCGCGCACCGAGCGCTCGATGGGCAGGCCGTGGTCCATCAGCTCGAGGAAGAAGTTCTCCGCGCCGAAGATGTCGCGGTAGTCGCTGGCCGCCTGCAACGCCTCTTTCGGCTGGCCCAGGCGCAATCTCGTCTGCACTTCACCGGACGGGCAGCCGGTGGTGGCGATGATGCCCGCCGAATACTGCGCGACGAGTTCGCGGTCCATCCGCGGCTTGCGGTAGAAGCCCTCGAACGACGCGAGGCTGGAGAGGCGCAGCAGATTGCGCAGCCCGGTGGCGTTGCGCGCCACCATCGTCATGTGCGTGTAGGCGCCCGCACCCGAGACGTCGCCGCCCTCGCCGAGCTCGTCGGAACCGCGCTGCGACGACTGCCCCCAGAACACCGGCTTCTTGTGGAAACGGGTGGTGGGCGCCAGATAGGCCTCGATACCGATGATCGGCTTGACGCTGCTCTTCTTGGCCCGCCGGTAGAATTCGGCGGCCCCGTACATATTGCCGTGATCGGTCATCGCCACCGCGGGCATGCCCAGCCGTTCGACCTCACTGAAAAGCGCATCGACCTTGGCCGCGCCGTCCAGCATCGAATACTCGGTGTGCACGTGCAGGTGGACAAACGAGTCCGTCACGGAACCTTCTTCCTTCGCGTTCGACGGACACAGTCCTACCAGGTGCGGCCGCCCGGACCGGCCCCGGGATGGGGCGCGTCGCCGACCCGATCCGGCGGATCGCCGGGCGGGCGCGCGCCGCGGCTGCGCGGGCGGTCAGCGGGCGGTCACCGACCGGTCAGGAGGTTGGCGAAACGGGTCAGGCGGCTCGGGCGGCGCAGGCCCGCCGCCTCGCGCCGGTCGGCCTCGCGGTAGAGCAGGTACATCGACTGCACCCCGAGCCACCGCAGCGGCTCCGGTTCCCAGCGCCGGACGGTGCGGTGGGTCCACGGCAGGGCCACGAGGTCGGTGTCGCGCCGGAGCACGAGGTCGGCCAGCGTGCGGGCGGCGAGGTTCGTGGTGGTCAGGCCGCTGCCGACGTAGCCGCCCGCCCAGCCGAGCCCGGTGGCCTCGTCGAGCGTGACGCTCGCGCACCAGTCGCGCGGGACGCCGAGCACGCCGCACCACGCGCGTTCCAGCGGGACGTCCTGGGTGGCGGGGAACTGGCTGTGCAGGATCGCGGCCAGCGACTCGATCGTCCAGGCCTGCGTCATCCCGTCGACGTCGGTGCGGGAGCCGTAGCGGTAGGGCCGCCCGCGGCCACCGATGGCGATGCGGCCGTCGGCGGTGCGCTGGGCGTAGCTGTAGGCGTTGGCGCTGTCGCCGACGAGCTCGGCGCCGTCCCACCCGATCTCGGCGCGGACGTCGGCCGGCAACGGCGCCGTGACGACCATGGAGGAGTTCATGGGCAGCCACTCGCGCCTGCTGCCCGCGACCCCGGCGGTGTAGCCCTCCAGGCAGCGCAGCACGTGCTGGGCCCGCACCACGCCGTGGGGCGTGACGGCGCGGCCCGGCGTGATCTCCGTGACCTCGGTGCCCTCGTAGATCTGCACGCCGCGGCGCCGGACGGCGGCCGCCAACCCCTGCACCAGCTTCGCGGGCTGCACGCGGGCGCAGTGGGGGTTGTAGATCGCGGCGAGCGCGCCCTCGACCCGGACGCGCGCGTGCACCTCGCGGCGGGTCAGGCGCCACGCGTGGGACGCGTCGATGCCCCACGCCGCGTCCTCGCCGAGCTTCGCCTCCATGCGGGCGAGCTGGGGCTCGGTGCGGGCCACGTCCAGCACGCCGTCCTTGACGATGTCGGCCTCGATGCCCTCGTCGGCGCAGACCGCGATGACGTTGTCGACGGCCTGCTCCATCGCCCTGACCAGCCGCAGGACGCCGTTGCGGCCGCCGGTGGCGGCATAGCGGTCGAGGTTGCCGGCGATCTCGGCCGAGAGCCAGCCGCCGTTGCGCCCGGACGCGCCGAAGCCCGCGAACTCCTTCTCCAGCACGACGATCCGCAGGTCGGGCTGGTGCAGCGCGAGGTGGTAGGCGGTCCAGAGGCCGGTCAGCCCGCCACCGACGATGCACACGTCGGCCGTGCGGTCGCCGGGGAGCGCGGGCCCGCGTCCGGGGATGCCGATCTCGTCGTACCAGAACGACACCCCGCCGTTGCGCAGTCCGGACGTGGTGCGGGAGCGGTAGCTGCGGGCGTTCGCCACCGCCTCACTCTAGTAGGCCGTCGCGGCCAATTCGCGGGCCCCGGCGACGCCCAGGCACGCACCTCGCTGCGTTGGCGACGCTCAACAGACACCCGGTATGCCTTCGCATCGCCGCCTTGCGATGCACGCACCTGGACGCCGCCCGGACCCACGCTTTGGCCGCGACGGCCTACTAGGGTGACGGCTTCGGCACCGTGCAGTCGATCTTGGGGTTGAGGCCGACGTAGTTCAACGGGCCCACGACGATCGTGACCAGCACCGTCCCGAACTGGGCGCAGCTGACGTCGCCCGAGCCGAAGTAGCCCCGCTGGAAGGACGCGAACGCCCCGATCGCCAGCCAGATCACGATGATCACCGCACCGATCCGCATAACCGCTCCCAGGGTCCGATCCGACGATCCGGTCCTGGGGGAGTACCCGCTTTCAGTGGCCCAGTACCCGCTGCCGTCAGCGGCGCAGTACCCTGCGCGCCAGCCCGTTGCCGAGCAGCTGGGCCAGCTGCACGATCGCGATGATGATGACCACCGTGACGAGCGTGACCGGCCAGTTGAACTGCTGGTAGCCGTAGCTGATGGCGAAGTTGCCCAGGCCGCCGCCACCGACGTAGCCGGCCATCGCCGACATGTCCACGACGCCGACGAAGATGAACGTGTAGCCCAGGATCAGCGGGCCCAGCGCCTCGGGCACCAGCACGCTCCAGATGATCCGGAACCGGCCGGCCCCCATCGCGCGCGCCGCCTCGATCACTCCCGGATCCACGGAGACGAGGTTCTGCTCCACGATCCGGCCGATGACGAACGTCGCCATCGCCGACATCGGGAACAGCACCGACTGCGTGCCGATCGTCGTGCCCATCACCAGCAGCGTCAGCGGGCCGACCGCGGTGATGAAGATGATGAACGGGATCGGCCGGATGATGTTGACGACGATGTTGAGCAGCTGGAAGGCGGGTGCGTTCTGGAACAGCCCGCCGCGGCGGCTGGTGTAGAGCGCCACCCCGAGTGCCAGGCCCAGCGCGCCGGCGATGAGCATCGTCCAGAAGACCATGTAGACCGTCTGCTGGAACGACAGCCACAGGATCGGGGTGAGCTTGTCCCACTCGGTCATGGTGTCGCCAGCTCCTCGACCCTGGTCGTGGCGGCGAGCTCGGCGATCAGCGCGTCGATCGCCGCGTCCGTGCCGGTCAGCTCGAACGTGATGCTGCCGAACGGCTTCTCCGCCAGCTCGCGGATCCCGCCGTAGACGATGGTGCTGCGCACGTCGTGCGCGGCGAGCACGCCCGAGAGCGCGGCCCGCGCCCCCGGATCGGCCCGCACCCCGACGGTGACCAGTCGTCCGCCGAAGTGCTCGCGCAGCCGCGTCAGCGCCTCGGCCGACGGCCGGTCCTGCAGCACGCTGTGCACGAAGCGACGGGTCGCCGGCTCGCGCGGGTCGGCGAACACGTCGTAGACCGGGCCCTGCTCGATCACGCGGCCCTGCTCCATCACGACGACCGTGTCGCAGACGGAGCTGACCACCTCCATCTCGTGGGTGATCACCACGATCGTCGTGCCCAGCTCGCGGTTGATCCGCTTGAGCAGGGCGAGCACGTCGGCGGTGGTCTCGGGGTCCAGCGCGCTCGTGGCCTCGTCGGCGAGCAGGATCCTCGGCGACGTCGCGAGCGCGCGGGCGATGCCGACACGTTGTTTCTGCCCGCCGGAGAGCTGGTTGGGGAACTGCCGGGCCTTGTCGCTGATCCCGACGAACTCCAGCAGCTCGGCCACCCGTGCGCGGCGGGCGTCGCGGTTCCAGCCGGCGATCCGCAGCGGGTAGCCGACGTTGCCGGCGACGGAGCGCGAGGACAGCAGGTTGAACTGCTGGAAGATCATCCCGACCTCGCCGCGCAGCTCGCGGAGGCCGCGCTCGGCGAGCTGACCGGTGACCCGGCCGTGCACCGTCACCGTGCCCGCGGTCGGCAGCTCGAGTGCGTTGATCATCCGGACGAGCGTGCTCTTGCCCGCGCCGGAGTACCCGATGACGCCGGTGATCGAGCCGTCGTCGATGTCGAGGTCCACGTCATCGACGGCCCGCACGACGGCGCCGCGGGACCCCGCGAACTGCTTGCCCGCCGCGCGGAAGCTGATCACCGGTGCCACGGTCAGGAACCCGACGTCGTGATCGCGGCCTCGATCTGCGCGGTGCTCGCCTGCAGGTCGGCCGCATCGTTGTTCTTGAACACGCCGCCGTCACCGAGGTCCTTGCGCACTGCTGCCTGCACCTCGGGGTCCTGGTAGAGCGCGGCGAGCGTGACGTAGGTGGGGTTGTCCTTGTCCGCGGCGCGCGCGACGAAGGCGTTGATGTAGGGCTTCGACGACGCGCTGTTCGGGTCGTCCTTGAAGATGACCTTGTCGGCGCCCAGCTTGGCGGCGGTCGCGTAGTTGTTGTTGACGATCGCGGCGTCCACGCCGGCCAGGTTGGTGGCGGTCTGGGCCGCGTCCACCGGCACGACGGTGACCTTCGACGCGGCGGTGTCGATGTCGTTGGGCGTGGAGACCGAGGTGCCGCCACCCTTGATGGTGATCAGCTTGGCCGCCTCGAGCACCAGCAGCGAGCGCGCCTGGTTGGTCGGGTCGTTCGGGATCGCGACCTGGCCGCCCTGGGGGATCTGGTCCACCGCCGTGTGCTTCGTGGAGTACAGCGGCAGCGGGTACACGGCGGTGGCGCCGATCGGCACCAGCGTGTCCTTGTTCTTGACGTTGTAGTTGGCGAGGTACTGCAGGTGCTGGAACTCGTTGAGCTGCAGCTGGTTCTGCGACAGCGCCGGGTTGGGCTGGTTGTAGTCGGTGAAGTTGACGAACTCCACGGTGATGCCCTTGGCCTGGGCCTTCTGCTGGTAGACCGTCCAGTAGTCCTCGCTGGCGTCGGTCACGCCGATCTTGACGACCGTCGGTGCGGCGCCGCCGGGTGCGGCGGCGGGCGTCGAGCCCGGTGCCGCGCAGGCCGCGGCGAGCGCCAGCGCCGGCAGGAGCAGGAGCAGGGACTTGGGGATGCGTCGCACGGCGGAGCGTCCTTTCGACACACCGGGGTCACCGGTGCGGGGGTGGGTGAACGGGTGCCGCAGGGTGCGCGGCGAGGGCCCGCAGCGGCGGGCCGGAGCGCTGGGTCAGCGACAGCGCGTGGTGGTGCAGCCGCGCATCTGGTCGATGTGGCGGCGGTACGCGGCAGACAGCGACGGCACGCGCTGGGCGGTCATGGTGCGAACTCCTGCGGATCTCGGGCGCTTGCGAGGTCTGGTGAGACGCTCGCCCGGTCGTCACCCGGAGCACCCCACCGCACGCGGGGGTTGCCAACCAGCAAGCCGGGGCTGAGCGCTGGTGTTCGTGACCGTTGTGTCCGACGTTAGGTCGGGCCGTCGCCGGGGGTCAAGCCGTGCGGATGTGATCTTCGGCGGCGATTCGCGCGCACCGGCAGGGCGGCCGTGGTCCACCCGGTGTTCACATGGTTGTATCGCAGCATGTCGGTCTCCGGTCGGACGCACGGCGCGCCATGACAAGCCCCCGCTCGCTCCCGGTCGTCGACATCTCGCGGTTCCGCGACGCCGGGGTCGACCGCGCCGCGTTCCTCGACGACCTGCGCCGTGCCGCCCACGACGTCGGCTTCTTCTACGTCACCGGCCACGGTGTGCCCGTTGCGGTCACCGAGGGGATCGCGGAGCTGGCCCGCCAGTTCTTCGCCTTGCCGCTCGAGCAGCGCCTCGAGATCGAGAACGTGCACTCGCCGCAGTTCCGCGGCTACACCCGCGTCGGCACCGAGCACACCGCGGGCGCGGTCGATCAGCGCGAGCAGATCGACATCGGTCCGGAGCGCGCCGCGATCGAGGTCGGCCCGGGTGATCCGGACTACCTGCGGCTCATCGGCCCGAACCAGTGGCCCTCGGCGCTGCCGCTGCTGCGCGACGTCGTGCTGCGCTGGCAGGCCGAGGCGCTACGGGTGAGCCGCGAGATCCTGCGCGCGCTCGCGGCGTCGCTGGGGCAGCCCGAGGGCTACTTCGACGCCTGGTTCGACGACGAGGCCGCCGTCCACGTCAAGATCGTGCACTACCCACCGCGCCAGGGACCCGCTCCCGAGCAGGGCGTGGGCAGCCACAAGGACTACGGCTACCTGGCGCTGCTGCAGCAGGACGACGTGGGTGGGCTGCAGGTGCAGGCGGTCGACGGGTCGTGGATCGACGCCACCCCGGTGCCGGGCAGCTTCGTGGTCAACATCGGCGAGATGCTGGAGATCGCGACGCAGGGCTACCTCCGTGCCACGCAGCACCGGGTGGTCAGCCCGCCCGCCGGGATCGACCGCTACTCGATCCCGTTCTTCTTCGGCCCACGCCTCGACGCCGTGGTCGAACCGCTGGTGCTCCCGGCCGAGCTCGCGGCGGCGGCCACCGGTGTGGCCGAGGATCCCGACAACCCGCTGCTCGCCCACTTCGGCGCCAACGCCGTGGTCGGCTGGCTGCGCTCGCATCCGCGTGTCGCGCAGCGCTGGTGGTCGGACGTGCTGGAGCGAGAGGCGTGACGACCGCACCGCCGCGTGCCTTCGAGACGCTGGCGCTGCACGCCGGTGCCGTGCCGGACCCGGCCACGGGGTCGCGCGCCGTGCCGATCTACCAGACCAGCTCGTACGTCTTCGACGACGCCGACCATGCTGCCGACGCCTTCGCGCTGCGGGACCTCACGACCCACGCCTACACGCGGCTGTCCAACCCGACCACCGCCGTCGTCGAGGAGCGGCTCGCGGCACTGGAGGGCGGCACCGCGGCCGTCGCGCTGGCCAGCGGGCAGGCCGCTGTCACGCTGGCGCTGCTGAACCTGGCCAGGACGGGCGACCACATCGTCGCCTCCGCCGCGCTCTACGGCGGCACGTACAACCTGCTGGCGCACACGTTCGCCGACTTCGGGATCGCCGTCTCGTTCGTGGCCGACCCCGACGACGTCGACGCGTGGGCCGCCGCGATCCGGCCGCAGACCCGCGCGCTGTTCGCCGAGACGCTCGGCAACCCGCGCGGCAACGTCCTCGACATCGGTGCCGTCGCCGCGGTCGCGCACGGCGCGGGCGTGCCGCTGGTCGTCGACAACACCGTGCCGACGCCGTGGCTGCTGCGCCCGCTCGAGCACGGCGCCGACGTCGTCGTGCACTCCACCACGAAGTTCCTCGCGGGCCACGGCACGGCGATCGGGGGCGTTGTGGTGGACAGCGGGCGGTTCGACTTCACCGCCGATCCGCAGCGCTGGCCCGGCTTCACGCACCCCGACCCCAGCTACGCGGGGCTCGTGTTCGCCGACACCTTCGGATCCGACGGGCTCGCGTTCGCGATGCGGCTGCGCACGAAGCTGCTGCGCGACCTGGGACCGGCGCCGTCGCCGTTCAACAGCTTCCTGCTCCTGCAGGGCATCGAGACGTTGCCGGTGCGGATGGATCGCCACGTCGCCAACACGCTGGCCGTCGCCCGCTGGCTCGAGGCGCGACCGGAGGTCACGGCGGTGCACTACCCGGGGCTGGCGTCGAGCCCGTGGCACGCCGCCGCGCAGCGCTACCTCCCACGCGGTTGCGGCGCCGTGCTCGCCTTCGAACTGGACGGGGGAGCGGGCGCCGGGCAACGGTTCGTCGGTGCGCTGCGCCTGTTCAGCCACCTCGCCAACATCGGTGACGTCCGCAGCCTGGTGATCCACCCGGCCTCGACGACACACGCGCAGCTCGACGCCGAGCAGCAGCTGGCCACCGGGGTCACCCCCGGTCTGGTGCGGCTGTCGGTCGGCATCGAGGGCGTCGGCGACCTCATCGACGATCTCGACCGTGGACTGGTGGCGGCATGACCCTGCACAGCACTTTCCCCGATGCCGGCAGCGGCGTCGACGGCTCCGCCACGTTCGCGGGTGTCCGCGGCGTCGTCCGCTACCGGCGGTGGCGTCCCGTCGGGAAGCCGGTGGCCGTCCTGCTCGTGCTGCACGGGCTCGGCGAGCACTCCGGGCAGTACGCCACCCTGGCGGCGGCTGCCACGTCGGCCGGCGTCGAGGTGTGGGCGCCGGACCAGGCCGGTCACGGCAACAGCGACGGCGAGCGGGTGCTGATCACCGACGTGTCGGACCTGGTGGCCGATGCCGAGACGCTGCTGCGGGTGGTGCGTGCCAGCCTCCCTCGCGTGCCGGTGGTCGTGCTCGGGCACTCGCTCGGCGCCACCGTCGCCACGCTGCTCGTCGGCGAGGTCCGCAGGTCGAGCGACGGGCGCGACGGCACGGCCGATGACCCCGCGTCCGACGTCACCGGGCTGGTCCTCGCCGGCTCGTCGTTGGGCGGCGCGAGCGGGCTGGAGACGCTGTTGGCGTCCGGGATCGACCCGTGGGAGCTGCGGAAGGACCCCGGCGAGCTGGTGCGCGACCCGGAGCAGGCCGAGCGGGTGCGCAACGACCCGCTCGTCTGGGCGGGCGGGCTGCGCCCCGAGACGCTGCGGGCGCTGGCGGCAGCGGCGCCGCGCACGAGCCGGCTCGTCACGGTGGGTGCGCTGGATCACCTGCCGGTGCTGCTGCTGCACGGCGAGGACGACGACATTGCGGGGGTGGCGGGCGCCCGGGCGGTGGCGGCGGCGCTGCCGCGTGGCCGGATCGTCACCTACCCGCTGGACCGGCACAACGTGCTGCAGGACCTCGACCGCGACGTCGTGCACGCCGAGCTGCTCCGCTTCGTCACGGCGCTCGCGGCCCGCGCCTGAGCGACGCCTACTTCGCGCCCCGGTTCTGCTGGCTCGCGTAGTAGGCCACCTTGCGGGCACGCATGACCTCGCCCAACGGGCGGTGCTCGGTCAGGGCGTTCCACGGGTCGAACCGGGCGTTCTCGATCTCCTCGTCGAGCGCGGCGTCGCGTTCCTGCTGGGGGATCGTGAGGCGGGCGACGGTGTGGAACGGCGACGTCCAGACGGCGGCGGCGTCCTCGATGGGCGTGCTCTGCTCGTCGACGAAGAACTGCACCTGGAACAGGTGCACCAGCGGCGCGTCGGCCAGGCGGGTGAAGACGTCGGCGGGCCAGTCGTCGCTCGCCGTGGGAGAGGGCCGGTCCGACGCCTTCTGCAGGCGCACCCGCACGGCGTAGGGGCCGCAGGCCAGCGGTGCGGCGCTGTAGAAGTCCTGGGTGGCGAAACCGGTGAACGGCGTCTTGAGCGCCCCCGCCACCTTGAGCAGCTGCGGCACGAGGCCCGGGCTGCGCAGCACCTTCCCGAGCAGGGCACCGGGGGTGGCACCGGCGGCGGTGACGACTTTGGCGAACGTCTCGCTGGTGGGGGAGCTGAAGTGCGCGTGGTTGATCAGCGCGAAGTCCTGGGACACGGCGGGCCCACCCCCGAGCACGGCAGTACCGTCCACGTCGAGCACCTTGATCGAGAACCCGCGGACGTCGGGCACCTTGTCGGGATCGCTGTTGAAGCCGCCGTTGGACAGCCGCAGCAGGGCGTCGTGGCTGCCCGGCCGCGCGAAGAGGCCGTGCCGGGCGGGCTCGGGCAGGTCGTCGAGGACCTCGAAGGTGGCGCGCAGCCCGAGCCGCTGCCGGCGATGCAGCGCCCGACCGTTGCCGAACTTCTCCGACTTCTGCTTCTGGAGCGCGGAGAACTGCGCGGCCTGGCGCTCGTGGCGCTCGGCCTCGCCGTCGGTGAGAACCTCTCGCCACGCGGTACTCGGCTCGGTCATTGCGGTCACGATGTCCCCCGGTGGTGAGGTAGGTGCTGCCCCGCGACGCGATCGCATAGATGATCTCACCGGCGGACGTCGCCCGGCGGGCAGGGTGCTCAGGCCGCGGCCGATCTCAGGTGGGTGGCGGGGTTTCTGCGGGGTACCTGCTCGGGGTCGATCCACGCCGGTGGGATGAACTCCGGTAGCCCGTCGCGGATCTGGATGATCCACTCGCTGTCGTGTTGCAGGCGGTGATGCGCCTTGCAGAGCAGGACGCAGTTGTCGAGGCTGTTCGGCCCGCGGTGGTCCCAATAGCGGATGTGGTGCCCGTCGCACCAGGAGGGTGGTCGGTCGCAGCCGGGCCAGGCGCATCCCTGGTCGCGGATGATCAGGGCTTTGCGGATGGCGTCGGGGATGGTGCGGGTGGTGCGGCCGATGTCGAGCAGCTGACTCGAGCCGCCGAGGACGGTGGGGATGATCCCGGAGTCGCAGGCCAACATGCGGAGCTCCTTGGCGGTGAGTGCGCCGCCGAATTCGAGCATCGCGGCCCGGGCCCGGTTCTCCAGGTCCTGCAAGAAAATGGTGACGTTGACATGCGGTCGGTGCCCGCCGCGGTGGGGGACGTCGCCGTGGTCGAGGACGAACCCGCAGACATCGGCCAGCGCATCGGCCTGGCGCTGCCCCACAGTGCGCAAGTCTTCTTTTTCGAGGGGCTTGGACTTGGCGTCGAGCAAGGCGGCGATCGTCGCGAACTTCAGCGCGCTGCCGAAGCGCCCCGAGATGGTGCCGCCGGACCCGTCCTTGTTGGGGCGGATCTGCAGGTCATCAACGGGCTCGGGGTCGCGGTCGTCGGGCTCGGGGCCGTCCTGGTCGAGCAGATTGATCAGCTCGGTGCCGTGGCGGAACAACCGATCCGGCGTCGTCGTCGCGGCGGTCGCGGCCAACTCGGCCTCGACGACGGCGAGGTCCCCGGCGCTGACTCGCGAAGCGGCAGAGCTCGACAGCACCTTGGCGATGACTTCGACATGGCGCAGCGTCACCTCTCCGGCGTGGAACGCCGCAGCGGTGGCGGGTAACAACGCCGGCAGCTCGGCGCCATCGAGCGCGACGCGCGGACAGACCTGCTCAGCGGCCACGGTATGGCGGCGGGCTTCGGCCCATGCGAACCCGAGCTGATCGACCAGGGCCCGGTTGACCGACTTGTAGCCGCGCTCGACGAACGCGCCCCGCCGCTGCAGCTCGGCCACGGTATCGACCGCGAGCACGGTCAGCTGACGACCGACTCCTTCACCGACCCGCAAGGCGGCGAGCCGCACGTCATCACTGCCGTTCTCGGCCACGGATCGCAGCGCAGCGGTCGCCTCGGCAAGGAGGCGATGCGCGTCGGCGACGGTAGCGGGGGACATGACCTCATCATACTCGAACACGCGTTCGATCACCAGCTGTTCGAGGGGTATTTCTGCAGCTCAGAGGCCATGCGCGTCGTATCGGCCGTGCGCGCGCAGCGCGCGCACCGGGGACAAAGTGCCCTCCCGTCGACCTGGCGAAGCCCGATCACGCGACCGCCTCACGGGCAGCCAGGACCCACAGTCGGACTGTTCTCAGGCCTGCCCGTGGGGCGGTCGCGTGATGGCCCTCTGGGAGGTCGACGGGAGGGCACGACCCCCCTCTCGGAGATCTGCCCCGCCGGCGAGGCGTCAGTAAAGCCGGGGTACGCCACCCATCCGCACCTGACCGGCGGCAAAGCCGGGGCACTCAACCCAACGCGACCCCGACGGACCGATAAATCCACGCACCCCGCCGACCTCAACTCGCGGGCCCATCCGTCGCAACTCGCAGGTCGATCTGTCGCAACTCGCGGTGCCATCCATCGCAACTCGCGGGTCCATCCGTCGCAACTCGCGGGTCCATCCATCCTGACCCGCGCCATGACCCCGCGCGGCTGCCACGGCGGACCCCCCATCGCGTGCCCGGATCGTGAAATCACCGTGTCGAGATCGCGAAATCAGCGTGTCGAAACGGCGAAATCAGGCGTCGTGATTCCGGCGACGCAGCCACCCGGCCTGTAAGAGTGCACAGTTCACCGCCGGAACTGGCACCATCGCGCTCTACCGCCGAGGGGGACGGGTGCAGCTGCTGCTGATCTCCGACACGCATCTGCCGGGCCGGGCGAAGGACCTGCCACCACCGGTGTGGGAGGCCGTCGACGCCGCGGACGTGGTGGTGCACGCGGGGGACTGGGTCTCCGTCGCGGCGCTGGACGCGCTGGAGGCGCGGGCCGCTCGGCTGGTGGGCTGCTACGGCAACAACGACGGCCCGGCGCTGCGCGCGCGGCTGCCCGAGGTGGCCAGGGTCGAGCTGGGCGGTGTCCGGTTCGCCGTGGTGCACGAGACCGGCGGCAAGGAGGGTCGGGAACGTCGCTGCGCCGCCGCCTACCCGGCCGTCGACGTGCTGGTGTTCGGCCACAGCCACATCCCCTGGGACAGCACCGCCCCCGGCGGCCTGCGGCTGCTCAACCCGGGTTCGCCCACGGACCGGCGCCGGATGCCGACGTGCACCTGGATGACGGTCGAGGTGGACGCGGGGGTACTGGGCGCGGTGCGGTTGCACCACCTGGGCGGCGGAGGCTAACTTAACGACTGATCAGTTGTGGACGGCCCGGGAGGACAGCACTCAGATGTCAGCTGACGACACCAGCGGCCAGGACTACCGAGCGCGGGTGCGGGCCTGGTTGCAGGCCAACGCCCCGACCGTGCCCCCCGGTGACACGCCTGCGGAGTACCTGGCCGCCGCCAAAGCCTTCCAAGCGGCGCTGTTCGACGCCGGGTTCGCCGGCATCAGCTGGCCGAAGGAGGCGGGTGGGCAGGGCCTCAGCCGCACCGAGCAGCAGATCTTCAGCGAGGAGGCCGTGGACTTCGAGCTCCCCGTCGGGCCGTTCGCGATCGGGATGGGCATGTGCGGCCCGACGATCGCCGACCTCGGTTCGGCCGAGCAGAAGGCGCGCTACCTCGCCCCGCTGCTGCGTGGCGACGAGGTGTGGTGCCAGCTGTTCTCCGAGCCCGGCGCCGGCTCCGACGTCGCCAGCCTGCAGACCCGCGCGGTGCTGGTCGACGACGAGTGGATCATCAACGGGCAGAAGGTGTGGACGACCGGCGCCCAGTGGTCGGACTTCGGCGCGCTGCTGGCCCGCACCGACCCCGACCGGCCCAAGCACGCGGGCCTCACGATGTTCGTGATCGACATGCACGCGCCGGGCGTCGAGGTCCGGCCGCTGCGGGACATGACCGGTCGGGCCCCGTTCAACGAGGTCTACTTCGACGATCTGCGCATCCCGGCCGACGCCGTGATCGGACAGGTCAACGCGGGCTGGCACGCCGCGGTCACGATGCTCGGCCACGAGCGCGTGTCGATCGGGGGCAGGCGCCGCGCCCGGGGCAACCCGCTGGAGTTCGCCGCGGTGGCCGAGCTCGCCCGCACCCGCGGCCTCGCCTCGGATCCGGTGATCCGCGGGAAGCTGGCCGATCTCTACGCCCACGAGCGCGTGTTGGAGCTGTTCAACGACCGGATGGTGCAGGAGGCCGCCGCCGGCAACCCGCCGGGCGCGCGCGGCTCCGTGGCGAAGCTCGCGGGCGCGCTGCAGGTGCACCGCGCCGTCGATGTGGCCGGCAGCATCGCGGGTGCCGGCGCGATCGCCTGGGACGAGGACGACCGCAGCGGCGACGAGCTGGCGCTGGCGATCAACTCCTCACCCGCGCTCAGCATCGCGGGCGGCACCAACGAGGTGCAGCACAACATCATCGGCGAGCGGATCCTCGGTCTTCCCAAGGAGCCCCAGGTCGACCGCGATGCCCCGTTCCGCACGCTCAAGGTCGGAACCCAGGGCTCGTGAGCCGGTCCCCGACAGCACATCCGCGACAGGAAGGTTCCGCCGTGCAGTTGGTGTTGGACGCCGATCAGCAGGAGCTGCGCTCCACCGTCCGCAAGTTCCTGCTGGACCGCTCCGGATCAGCCCAGGTCCGCGCCGCGATGGTGAGCGAGGCGGGCTACGACCGCGACCTGTGGCGCCGGCTGGCCGGTGAGCTCGGGCTCGCCGGGCTCGTGGTGCCCGAGGCCTACGACGGCGCGGGGGCCGGGCACGTCGAGCGCTCGATCGTGCTCGAGGAGCTGGGCCGGGCGCTCACACCGGCACCGTTCCTCGCCTCGGCGGTGCTGGCCGTCGACACATTGCTCGCGCTCGACGACGAGCCGGCTCGTGCGGAGTACCTGCCCCGGCTGGCCTCCGGTGAGCTGCTCGGCGCCGTCGCGATCGCGGAGGGCCCCGGCCCGTGGCACCCGGCCGCCCTCACGGCCACCACCGCCACCCGCAGCGGCGAGGGGTGGGTCCTCGACGGGCGCAAGACGTTCACGCTCGGCGGTGACGTCGCCGATATCGTGATCGTGCTGGCCACGACCCCCGACGGGCCCGGCTGGTTCCTCCTGGACGCGACGGCCGACGGGGTGACCAGGCGGACCCTGCGCACGCTCGACCCGACCCGGCGGCTGGCCCGGTTCGACTTCGCCGCGGCACCGGCCCGCGCACTCGCGTCGGACGATCCGGTCGCGGCGCTCGCGCTCGTCGCCGACCTGTTCGCGGTGGCGCTGGCCGCCGAGCAGGTGGGCGGTCTGCTGCGCGCCACGGAGATCACGGTCGACTACGCGAAGGTCCGCGTCCAGTTCGGCCGCACCATCGGCTCCTACCAGGCCGTCAAGCACGCGTGCGCAGACATGTACAGCGCGGGGGAGCAGGCCACCTCGGTGCTGCGCTACGCCGCGTGGACCGCCGACGCCGCCCGCGACGAGCTCCCGCTGGCCGCGGCGCTGGCCACCGCCTACATCGCACCGGCGGCGTTCGACGTGGCCGGCAAGGCGGTGCAGCTGCACGGCGGCATCGGCTACACGTGGGAGCACGACGCGCACCTGTACTTCAAGCGCGCCAAGTCCTCCGAGCTGCTGCTGGGCAGCAACGAGCAGCACCGGGCGGAGCTGGCGGACCGGCTGCAGATCTGACGGCGGCGGCCGGGTCAGCCGGGGTGGTCGACGATCCGCAGCGCGATCGCGGTGTAGCGCTGCACGAGCTCGTCGACCTCGACCGTGCCGCGGCCGGGCGCGGAGAACTCGGGCACGTACCACTGCGCGACGGCGTTGCAGGCGGCCTGGATCGAGCGGCGGGCATCCTCGGGGTGCGCGCACCGGAACGCACCGGAGCGCACGCCGCCGTCGATGACGTCGCTCCACACCGCGGTGGCGGCGTGTTGGCGCTCCTCGAGGCGCACCCGGTTGTCCGGTTCGAGGTTGCGCCATTCGCTCGCGTTGATCGCGCTCTCCACCCGGTGCCGCACCCGGTAGCGGACCGTTGCCGCCACGAGCGCGCACAGCCGCCGGGTGGGGTCCGTGCCGGCTTCGGACAGGTGCGAGTCGCAGATCCGCGCGTACTCCAGACCCGACTTCTCGATGATGGCGACGAGCAGGCTCTGCTTGCTCGGGTACCAGTAGTACAGCGCCGAGAGGCTCAGCCCGGCGCGCCGGGCGATGTCGCGGATGGACGCACCGTGGTAGCCGCGCTCGTCGAAGATCTCGCGGGCCGCGTCGGTGATGGCATCGCCGCCGGAGCCGCGCGGCACGACGCGCAACCCGGGCTCGGCGACGGGCGGCACCGGGCCGGGGACACCGCTGATCGGCCCAGGACTCATCGGCCCAGGATAGGGGCCGGCCACGGGATAGATTGCCGCCATGACCGCACCCGTCACCCCGGCGTTCACGCTGATCGACGACCGCGGCCGCGAGGTCACCGAGCGCACCTACCGCGGCCGCTTCATGTTGGTGTACTTCGGCTTCACCCACTGCCGGCTGGTGTGTCCACGGGCGCTCGAGCGGCTCTCGGCCGTGCTCGACGCGCTCGGTCCGGCCGCCGAGCAGGTGCAGGCCCTCTACATCACCGTCGATCCGGAGCGCGACAGTCCCGAGGTGATGCGTGCCTACCTCACGGCGCATCCGCGCTTCACCGGGCTGACGGGACCGGGGATCGAGGACGCGAAGGCCGCCTTCCGGGTGTTCGCCCGCCGGCGGCCCGACCCCGAGGACCCGGACGGCTACGCGGTGCCGCACACCGCCATCAGCTACCTGGTCGATCCGGAGGGCCGCTACGTCGACCACTTCACCGACGCGCTCACCGCCGAGGACCTCGCCTCCCGGCTGGCGGGCCTGCTCACGGTGTGAGCACACCCGTTCGGGCGTGCCGCCGACGGGCCGCACGCGGTTCGATCGGGACCTCGACGGTGAGGGGAACCAGCATGGACGGACCCGGTGACATCCTGCCCCGCGCGGCGGCCCGGTTCGGTGATCGCCCGGCGCTGGTCACGGCGGCACGCACCCTGTCGTTCCGGGAGCTCGACGAGCTGAGCTCCCGCGTCGCGGCGGCGCTGCACGCCCGGGGCGTCCGGGCGGGACAGCCGGTGTCGCTCTACGCGCAGAACCGGTGGGAGTGGGTCGTGGCCTACCACGGCGCCCTCAAGGCGGGCGCGGTCGTGAACCCGGTGAACGTGATGCTCACCCCCGAGGAGCTCGCGTTCGTGCTGCGCGACTGCGGGGCGGCCGCGGTGTTCACCGGCGCCGACCACGCCGCGGGGGTGGTCGAGCTGACGCGGGACCTGCCGGAGCTGCGCACGGTCGTGTCGTTCGGTGCTGGTGGCAGCGCTGCCGGTGGGGAGGCCGTCGCGGGCGCCGTCGCGTTCGACGAGCTGCTGGCCGCCGACGGGCCGGCGCCGGAGATCACCGTCGTGCCGGGGGAGGCCTCCACGATCGGCTACACCTCCGGCACCACGGGCCATCCCAAGGGGGCCGTGCAGAGCCACCGGGCCGTTCTGCTGAACTGTGCGCTGACGGCCACGATGCACGGGCGCACCGAGCACGACGTGGTGGTCACGGCACTGCCGGCGCCGCACGTCTACGGCAACGTCGTGATCAACGGGACGATACTGGCCGGTGGCACGGTGGTGCTCATGGACCGCTTCGCGCCCGGCGAGGCCCTGCGGCTGATCGAGGAGCACCGGGCCACGCTGTTCGAGGGTGTCCCCGCGATGTACGCGATGATGCTGGCCGCGCCGGAGCTGGCCGCCGCGGACCTGAGCTCGCTGACCCGCTGCACCGTGGGCGGCCAGACGATCCCGCTGTCCACGATCGAGCGCTGGGAGCGGCGCTCGGGCGCGCCGCTGATCGAGCTGTGGGGGATGACGGAGATCTCCGGGCTCGGCACCACCCACGCGCTCCACGCGCCTGCGGTGCCCGGTTCGATCGGGGTGTCGCTGCCCGGTGTCGAGGTGCGGGTCGCGGACCTGACCGACGTCACGCGGGACGCGCCGCCCGGCACGCCGGGGGAGCTGATGCTGCGCGGCCCGATCGTGATGCTGGGCTACCACGGCAACCCCGAGGCCACCGCCGAGACCATCGAGCCCGACGGCTGGCTGCACACCGGTGACATCGCCCAGCGCGACGACACGGGGCACTTCTTCGTGGTGGACCGGCGCAAGGACATGATCATCACGGGTGGGTACAACGTCTACCCGGCCGAGATCGAGCGGGTGCTCGCCGCGCACCCCGCGGTCGCCATGGTCGCGGCCGGTCCGGTCCCGGACGCGGTGCGCGGCGAGCTGGCCTGCGCCTACGTCGTGCTCGCCGGGGGTGCACAGGCCACTGAGGAGGAGCTGATCGCGTTCGCGGGCGGGCAGCTGGCGGCCTACAAGCGGCCTCGCATGGTCCGGTTCGTCGACGCGTTGCCGACCACGTCCACCGGCAAGGTCATGCGACGCGAACTGATCAAGTCCTACGCACCGTGATGGGCGCCGGTCCGGGGGCGGAGCACGCCGAGCTCGTCGCGCTCCTGGACCGCAACGCGGCCCTGCGTGCGGCGCTGCGCCTGCTCGTCGACGACGGGGCGGACGTCGCGTGGGTGGCCGGGCCCGGCGCGGGTGACCCGGACGGCGACCTGACGCTGCAGCAGGTGCTCGGCGACAGCACCGGGCTGCTGCGCGGGCTGGCGGTGCCCAGCGGGCTGGGGCTCACCGGGAAGGTGCACGGCGCGGGCCGTCCCGGGTGGGTGGACGACTACTTCGGCTCGCGCGCGATCACCCACACCTTCGACCGGCACATCGACGCCGAGGGCATCCGCAGGCTGCTCGCGGTGCCGCTGATCCGGAACGGGACGACGCTCGGCGTCGTCGCGGTCGGTGTGCGCACCGAGGGGCGCTTCGGCGACCGGGCGGTGCAACGGGTCGCCGCCGTGGCCGACCAGGCGGCGCTGGCCGTCTCCGTCGCGGAGCAGGCGCGCCTGGCCCGTCAGGTCGCGGTGCACGAGGAGCGCAGCCGGGTCGCGGCCGACCTGCACGACAGCGTCGGGGCACTGCTGTTCGCGATCGGGTCGGGGGTGGCGAGCCTCGCCGAGAACGCGGGCGCCGACCCCGAGCTGCGTGACCGGCTGGAACGGCTGCAGCGCCAGGCCGCCGACGCCACCAGCGCGCTGCGCGAGTCGCTGCGGACGCTGCGCGCGTCACCATCGGCGCTGGAGCTGGGCGTCGCGCTGCGGGCCGACTGCAGGGCGTTCTCCGATCGCACCGGGCTGCCCGCCGAGCTGGTGCTGCTCGACGACGACCCGCCCGCGCTGCCCCCGTCGCGCTCCGCGGTGCTGCAGGCGGCGGTGCGTGAGGCGCTGCTCAACGTCGAGAAGCACGCGCAGGCCGGCGCCGTGGTCGTCACGGTCAGTGGGCGTGGCGGGGCGGTCACGGTGGCCGTCACCGACGACGGCCGCGGCCTGGGCCCCGAGCACGTGCGCGGCATCGGGCTGACCACCACCGCCGACGCGCTCGCCCGGCTGGGCGGGTCCCTGCAGGTGGCCTCGGACCCGGAGGGTGGCACGGTGTGGCGGGCCCGGGTGTCGTGCTGAACCCGACGATCACGGTGGTCGTCGTGGATGATCACCCCGTCGTCCGTGACGGCGTCGCGACCCAGCTGCGGATGCACCGCGACATCCGGATCGTCGGGCACGCGGCGCGCGGGTCCGACGCCGTCGTGGTCTGCGCGCGCGAGCAGCCCGACGTGGTGCTGCTGGATCTGCGGCTGCCCGACATGATGGCCGTGGACGTGGTCCCGAAGCTGCTGGCGCGCTCCCCGCGGTCGCGGATCCTGCTGTTCACGGCGTTCCCCGAGCACGCCGCGGTGGCGCCGAGCCTCGCGGCGGGGGCCTGCGGGCTGCTCGTCAAGGACGTGGGTGGCACCGCACTGCGCGACGCGTTGCGCGAGGTGGCACGGACCGGTTCGTTGCGTCAGGCGGGTGCCCGGCACCTGGACGCCCCGATCACGCCGCGCGAGTACGACGTGCTGCGCCTCGTCGCGTCCGGCAACACGAACGCCGAGATCGGCACCGAGCTGGGGATCTCCGTGAACACCGTGAAGGCCTACCTGCAGAACGTGATGCAGAAGCTCGGCGCGCGCAACCGCGCGCAGGTGATCACCAACGCGCGCGGCCACGGCCTGCTCTGAGCGGGTTCCCCGCGGCCGCTACGGTGGCGGTGGGAGCCACGGTGGGGAGTGCACGTGACGGCAGGTGGTGCGGCGGCGGGGCGTCCCCGGCGCCGCTGGCAGGATCTCGCGGCCGCCGCGGCCGCCGAGCCGGAGCGCACTGACCGGGAGTTCGCCGACCTCGACGAGTCGGTGCGCCACCGGCACCTGCGGATCACGGGATCGGCCGACGGCCCGGTCCTGGATGATCTCGAGATCGACACGTCCGTGCTGGAGAAGGTGCGGCTGGTGGGCGGGCAGCTGCCGAAGCTGTCGCTGACCGACGTCGAGCTCACGGGATGCGACTGGTCGGGTGTCGACCTCGGGGACGCCCGCTGGGAGCGCACCACGGCGCGCGGCAGCCGGTTCGCCGGCTGCGCGGCCCCGGGTGCGGCGTGGAACGACGTGACGTTCGACGACTGCGTGCTGCCGGGCCTGTCGTTGCGGTTCGCGACGCTGCGCTCGGCCGGGTTCACCGACTGCGACCTGGCGCGGCTCGACCTCACCTCGGCCACGGTGCACGGCGCCACGTTCACGCGCTGCTCGCTGGTGGGCGCCACGTTCGGCGGCGCCACCGTCCGGCGGGTGCGGTTCGTGGACTGCGATCTCGGCGCGGTCAGCGGGATCGGGTCGCTGGCAGGCGCCCGCGTCGATCACGCGAGCCTGGCCACGATGGCGGCCTCGCTCGCGGCCGCGGCCGGGATCGTGATCGACTGACGGAGCGACCCACCTGAACGGGGGTGCCCGTGCTCGCCGAACGGGCCGACGATCCGTCGCGCCACTGTTGCCGAGGAGGGCTCACCATGTCGGAACAGATCCTGACCCCGCAGATCCTGACGGCTGAGCAGTCGGGCCACCTGCGCCATCTCGACAACCTGTCGCGGCGGCTGCCCAACGACTGGTCCGGGATGCAGGGCAAGGGCATCGGGCAGGACGACTTCGGCGGGTACCGCTTCCAGCTCGCCTACGCCGTCTACGCGCTGGCGCTGGCGCACCGCAACCGGCTGCCCGCCGCGCCCGGTCTGTTCCAGCCGACGATCCGGCGGCTGATCACGAAGCTGCTCGAACCCGAGGTGTGGATCTACTGGCGCGACACGAGCCGCGGCGGGGCACCGTTCAACGCCCACCTCACCGACCAGCTCGGTGAGGAGTGGGATCCGGTCGTCCGCGACAACATCATGTACAGCGCCTACGTCCAGTCGTGCGCGCTGCTGCACGACTACCTGTTCGACAGCGACGCCTACGCCCAGCCCGAGTCACTGGCGTTCGAGCACTGGTCGTTCTTCTGGGGTGGGGCACCGAAGCGGTTCGCCTACGACCGCAACTCGCTCAACGACCACCTCTACTGGCAGCTCGTGCAGAACGGGTACCTCGGCGTCGCGTGCGAACCCAACTGCATCTTCCAGATCTGCAACCAGCCCGCCATCCTCGGCTTCCGGCTGCACGACCTGATCTCCGGTGGCTCGCGCGCCGAGGAGGTCGTGGCGGGCTACGAGAAGGCGTGGGCCGACTTCGGCAGGCTCGACGCCGGTGGGCACTACAACACGATGATCTTCCAGGACTCGCACGTGGTGCGCGACAACGAGGCGCGCAGCGGCTGGGTCGACGCCTGGTGCGGCGCGCTGATGAACATGTGGAACCGCGAGTTCGTGCACGAGAACTACCCCCGCCAGGTCGCCGACCTGCTCGTGCAGGAGCCCGACGACACGCTCTCGGTGCGACCGACGATGCGCCAGGCCGCGGGCGTGCCCATGAACTACGACTGGTGCGATTTCGGCTGGACGGCCGCGTGGGCGTCGGAGATGGGCGACACGGCCACGCGTGACGGGCTGCTCGACCACGCCGACCGGTACATGGCGCCCACCGTCACCGACGGCGGGCGGCACTACCCCCGCAACGACACCTCCTACGACGCGGGCGGGCACTTCGTCGAGGTGGAGCCGATGACGGGCAACGTGCTGCTCGGCTACGCGCGGCTCAACGTGCCCGACGGGCTCTGGACGCTCTACAACAAGCCGCTCGACCGCGCGCACTTCGCGGCGCCCGCGCTCACGGCGGTCGACCGCGACGTCGACGTGAGCCGGGCCGAGATCGTCGACGGAGCGCTCGTCACGCGGCTGCAGCGGCGCTCCGACGTACCCGGTGACGGCACCGTCACCATCGGCCGCGCGCTGGGGCAGGGCCGCTGGCGCCTCGACGTCGACGGCGCCACCGTCGCGCAGGTCGACGGCGGCACCGTCACCCCGGTGGAGACGGCGGATGTGGCACACGCGGGCACCGACGGGATCGTCGTGCAGTGCGGTGCCGACCCGCAGACCGTGGTGCTGACCCGCGAGGCCTGATCTGTCGCGGCAGCACCCTCCTAGGCCAGCAGCGCCGCGGTGACCGCCGCGGCGCTGGCGACGACCGCGTCGCGGTGGCGGGCCAGGCGCTCCGTCTCGTCGGAGCCGTCGGGGTTGCGGATGGTGGGGGCGGTGGTGCTCCAGGCCTGCGCGACGGCCAGCGTGATCATCATCGCGTCCATGGCGCGCTCGGTGGTGCTGTCGTGGGCGCCGGCGAGCTCGGCGGCCTTCTGCAGGTGGGCGGCGAGCTCGGTGGGGGAGGCGTCGGTGCGCTCCAGCGCCTTCCACTGCGTGAGCCGCAGCAGGCCGGGGTCGGCGACGAGCTGGTCGAACAGCGCCCCGATGTAGCCGGGCAGGTCGTCGGGCGTGAACGGCACGAGATCGGCCAGCACGCGCAGCTTCGCGTCGAGCACGGCGTCGAACAGGGCGTCCTTGGACCCGAAGTAGGCGTAGATCGCCTGCTTGTTGGCCGCGGCGGCGGCCGCGATCCGGTCGACGCGCGCGCCCGCGAGGCCGCGCTCGACGAACTCCGCATGGGCGGCGTCCAGCAGCCGGGTGCGGGTCGCCGCGGAGTCGTAGGCCACAGCGCCCACCTTAAACCAACCGCCTGGTTGACATGCCTGGCTGCGCCACTTACGTTGAATAAACCATCTGGTTGGATTTATTTCGGAGGTCGGCATGGCAGCGACGACGTGGTTCGTGACGGGCGCATCGGCGGGCATCGGGCGGGCGGTCACGCGGCAGCTCCTGGAGCGGGGGGACCGGGTCGCGGCGACCGCGCGGACGCCGCAACGCCTCGACGACCTCGCGGAGATCCACGGCGACCGCCTGTGGCGCGCCGAGCTCGACGTCACCGACACCGCTGTGCTGCGGTCGGTGGTCGGGCGGGTGTTCGCCGAGCTCGGCCGGGTCGATGTGATCTTCTCCAACGCCGGGCGCGGCGCCTTCGGTGCGGCCGAGGAGATGACCGATGCCGCCATCGACGAGCAGCTGGCACTCAACTTCACCGCGCCGGTGCAGCTCGTCCGTGCCGCGGTGCCGTTGCTGCGGGCCCAGGGCGGTGGACGCCTCATCCAGACGTCCTCGATGGGTGGGCAGATCACCACGCCCGGCGGGAGCCTCTACCACGCGTCGAAGTGGGCGGTGGAGGGCTTCTTCGAGACCGTCATCGACGAGCTCGCCCCGTTCGGCATCGCGATCACGATCGTGGAGCCGGGCATCATCCGCACCGACTTCGGCGGTGCGCTGGACATCGCCGCGCCGCTTCCGCCGTATGCGGAGACGCCGATCGGCGCGATCCGGCAGTACATCGACGCCTCGGGCGGCAACCTCACGGCCGATGCTCCCGGCGATCCGGAACGGGTGGCGGCGGCGATCATCGCCTCGGCGGACGTCACGCCCGCCCCCCGACGGCTGGCGCTGGGCAGCGACGCCTACGCGGCGATCCAGGCGGCGCTGACCGGCCGGCTCGCCGAGCTGGAGGCGGGCAAGGTGGCGGCGTTCTCGGCGGACTTCTGATCACGGCCGGGCGAGCGGGGTCGGCTCCGGGCGGACGAAGATCGTAGTGTCGGACGGCATGGACATCGATCTGAGCGGGCGCACGGCGCTGGTCACCGGTTCGACGCAGGGGATCGGGCACGCGATCGCCATCGGGTTGGCGCAGGCCGGCGCCGAGGTCGTGGTCAACGGGCGGGATGCCGCCCGGGTGGCCGCCGCGGTCGGCCGGGTCCGGGAGAGCGCCCCGGGGGCCGCCGTGCGGGGGATCCCGGCCGACGTCGCCGACGACGAGGGGGCGGCCGGCCTGCTGGCCTCCCTGCCGGAGGTCGACGTGCTGGTGAACAACCTGGGCATCTTCGGGGCGCAGCCGGCGCTGGAGATCGACGACGCCGAGTGGCGGCGCTACTTCGAGGTCAACGTGCTGGCCGGCGTGCGCCTGACCAGGGCGTACCTGCCCGGGATGATGGAGCGCGGCTTCGGTCGGGTGTTGTCGATCTCCAGTGACTCGGCGGTGGTCACGCCGTTGGAAATGATCCACTACGGCGTCACGAAGACGGCGCAGCTCGCGGTGACGCGCGGGTTCGCCAAGGTCGCGGCGGGCACCGGCGTCACGGTCAACTCGGTGCTGGCGGGGCCCACGCACACCGGCGGCGTCGAGGCGCTGGTCGCCGAGATGGTGGGCGAGGACGTCGAGTGGGACGAGGCGCAGCGGCGGTTCATGCGGGAGAGCAGGCCGCAGTCGTTGCTGCAGCGGCTGATCGAGCCCTCGGAGATCGCCAACATGGTCGTCTACCTGAGCTCGGACCTCGCGTCGGCCACCACCGGGGGTGCGCTGCGGGTGGACGGTGGCTACGTGGACGCGATCCTGCCCTGACCTTTCCCTTCCCGGTCCCACGCTGATAGTGTCCACGGTGGTGTCAACGGTGTTGACATGTACGTTGACACAGCGAACCCGTGAGGCCCCGGCCATGACCACCTCCCTGCCCACCCACCCGCTCGACGCGCTGGCCGACGCCGTGCCGCGGCCGCTGTGGCTCGACCTGCACGATGCCCCGGAGCCGACCCCGACGCTGACGGCGGACACCACGGCGGACCTGGTGATCGTCGGTGGCGGGTACACCGGCCTCTGGGCGGCGCTGCAGGCGAAGGAGGCCGACCCCACGCTCGATGTCGTGCTGCTCGATGCCGACCTGTGCGGTCGGGCGGCCTCCGGTCGCAACGGCGGGTTCTGCGCGTCCAGCCTGACCCACGGCATCACCAACGGGGTGGAGCGCTTCGCCGCCGAGATGCCCGAGCTTGAGGCGCACGGCCTGGCCAACCTGGACGCGATAGAGGCCGCCGTCGCGACCTACGGGATCGACTGCGACTTCCGGCGCTCCGGTGAGCTCGACGTCGCCACCGCGCCGTGGCAGCTCGCCGAGCTGGAGCGCTCGGCGGCGCTGGCGGGGGCGCTCGGCCATGACGTGCGGATGCTCTCGGCCGTGGAGACCCGGGCGCAGGTCGACTCGCCGACCTACCTGGGCGCGCTCGAGATGCCACGCGCGGTCGCGATGCTCGACCCGGTGGGGCTCGCGCACGGGCTGCGCCGCGCCTGCTCGGCGCTCGGCGTCCGCATCCACGAGTGGACGCCCGCGCAGCGGCTCTCCACCGAGCGCGGCACCGTCGTCGTCCACACCCCGTACGGGCGGGTGCGGGCGGCGCGGGCACTGCTCGCCACCAACGCGTTCCCGCCGCTGCTGCGGCGGCTGCGCAACTACGTGTTCCCCGTCTACGACTACGTGCTCGCCACCGAACCGCTCACGCCTGCGCAGCTCGCGTCGATCGGCTGGACCAACCGGCAGGGCATCGGCGACGGGGCCAACCAGTTCCACTACTACCGGCTCACCGCCGACAACAGGATCCTCTGGGGCGGTTACGACGCCGTCTACTACTACGGCGGGCCGGTACGCGCGGAGCTGACCGTGCGACAGGAGACGTTCGGGACGCTGGCACGCCACTTCTTCGCGACGTTCCCGCAGCTCGAGGACGTCCGGTTCAGCCACCGCTGGGGTGGGGTGATCGACGCCTGCAGCCGGTTCTGCCCGTTCGTCGGCACGGCACTCGGCGGGAAGGTCGCCTATGCGGCCGGGTTCACCGGCCTCGGCGTCGGTGCCACCCGGTTCGTCGCGGGCGTCGCGCTCGACAAGCTCTACGGCCGCTACACCGACCGCTCCCGGCTCGCGCTGATGAACACGATGCCGCTGCCCCTGCCGCCCGAGCCGCTGCGCTGGGCGGGCGTGCAGCTGACGCGCTGGTCGCTGCAGCGCGCCGACGCGCAGCAGGGCCGCCGCAACCTCTGGCTGCGCACGCTGGACCGCATGGGCCTGGGCTTCGACTCCTGAGGGCGCTGCCGGCCCGGAACGTTGGTGTCAACGGTGTTGTCATCGCGTTGTGCCACGATGGACGGGTGCAGGATCCCGCGACGGCACCGGCCACCACGCCCGGCACCGCGCTGAGCGCGCACCACATCGTCACCACCGCGCTCGACCTGGCCGAGCGGGAGGGGCCCGCCGCGCTGACCATGCGCAGGCTGGGGCGCGAGATGGGGGTGGACGCCACGGCGTTCTACCGCCACTTCCGGGACAAGGACGAGCTGGTGCTCGCCATCGGCGACCGGATGATCGGCCAGGTGCTCGCCGACCTGCGTGCCGATTCCCCTGCGAACGCCGATCCTGCTGCGAGCGAGGACTGGCGCGACGTCCTGCGCCGCATCGCCGCGGCACTGCTGGGGCAGGTGCACGTCCGGCCCGCGGTGTTCAGCATGGTCTTCGCCCGCACCACCGGGGGCCCCTCGGAGCGGCAGGTCGTCGAGATGATCCTCGCGGCGCTGGCCCCGCTCGGCCTGCCGCCGGAGCGGGTGGTGCTGCTGTACCGGTTGTTCATCGACACGCTGCTGTCGCTGGGCGGGATGTCCGCGACGGTGCGCACGCTCCCACCCGAGATCATCGAGAAGGACGCCAGTGCCTGGTCACGCGTCTATGCCGGGATGCCGCACGCCGACTTCCCCGCCACGCGCGAACACGCGACCGCTCTCGTCGCGGTCACCGACGACAGCATCTACGATGCCGCGGTCGACTCGTTGATCTTCTTCATCGAGAGTCAGGTGCCCACAGACCGGAGATCGTGATGCGTCCCTGGTTCGCCCTCGCCGCGTGTGACGCGGACTTCCTCACCACCGCGCCCCACCGCTACGCCTATCCGATCGACCTGCCGGTGCCGGCCGAGCGCGTCTGGGCCGACCTGGCGAGCGAGACGCCGCTGTCCTGGTGTCGCATGCTCGGTCGCATCACCTGGACCTCGCCGCCGCCGCACGGGATCGGTGCCACGCGCACCGTGCCGGTGGGCGTGTCGGTGCCGTTCGGCGGTCCGGTCGTGCTCAAGGAGCGCTACTTCCGCTGGGACGAGGGGCAGCGGCGCCACAGCTTCGCCGTCGAGCAGGCCAGCGTGCCGGCACTGCACCGCTTCGCCGAGGACTACCTCGTCGAGGAGACGGCTGCCGGTTGCCGGTTGACCTGGACGTTCGCGTTCGAGCCGAAGCCGTGGGCGGGCTCTGCGGTGCGGCTCGCACGCCCGGCCGTCGAGCGCCTGTTCACCTCGTTCGAGCGCGACACCGTGCGCCACTACGACAGCGTGGTCAGCCCCGGTCGGTGAGCTGCCCGTCGATGAGCTGGGCGGCGGCGGTCTCGTGCTGGTAGGCGGTCTCGTGCTGGTAGGCGGTGTAGCGCGCACGCAGCGTGTCGCCCGGCCAGTCGGGCGGCAGCAGCGCGGGCGGCAGTACCGGGTCGGTGAGCAGGTGGCGTACCGCCGCCGCTGCCGCGGTGAACCGCTCCCCGGGGTGCTCGGCCGAGTCGAGGTGGTGCAGCAGCGCGCGTGCCGTGGTGGCCCAGCCCGGCGCGTCCCAGAGCTGCGCCGCCAGCGTCGACGGGTCGTCGTCGGGACGGCCGGTGAACCGGCGCAGCACCGCATCGAGGTGGGACGGCCAGGCGCGGCGGAGGTTGGCCGGGCGCATCCAGATGCCCTCGCGCAGCTCGGCGAGCCGCAGTGCCGCCAGCTGGGTCCGCAGTGCCGCGCGGTCGGCCGGGTCGCGACCCACCGCAGTGATCACCACCAGCTCCCAGTCGCCGTGCCACGCCACCGTCTCCGGGCCCACCGCATCGTCCTGGCGGGCCTGCCGATCGAGCAGTCGCTCGCTGAGCCGGTAGGTGCCGCCGGCGCGGAGCAGGTCACCCGCGGCGACCATCCGGCTCACGGCGACGCGCACCGTGGACTCCGCGACGCCGAACGGCTCCACGGCGCGCACGATCCGGTTCACCGGGAGCTGCGGTGGATGGCTGCCCAGCAGCAGGCTCAGCACGATCGAACGGGCCGTGAGCGGCCGCAGGAGCACGCGATCGTCGGGGCCTGCGGTCATGGCGGAACAGTACCGGCGCTCACCCCTGACATTACAGTCTATGCGCGGTTGTTGAAGAGACGTAATGTCGAAGGCATGGCCTCCATGCTCACGCCCGCACCGCAGCGGTCCGCCACCCACGACGTCACCAACCAGGTGCCGCCGCTCCTGGACTACGACGCGGCCGCCGACGCCGCGCTGCTGGAGGGCCTGCGCCGCGAGGGTGGCGGCTGGGCGGAGGCGGAGCTGCGCCGCATCGGCCGCAAGGCCGGCAGTGCCGAGGCGCAGCAGTGGTCGGAGGAGGCCAACCGGTTCGCACCGGTGCTGCGCACGCACGACCGCTACGGCAACCGCATCGACGAGGTGGAGTTCCACCACAGCTACCACCGGCTGATGGACACCGCGGTGGCCGACGGCGGTGCCGGTTCGGTCTGGGCCGACGACCGGCCGGGCGCGCACGTCGCCTGGGCCGCCACCACCCACGCGTGGAGCCACACCGAGGCCGGGCACGGCTGCCCGGTGATCATGACCTACGCCGTGGTGCCCGCCCTGCGCAACGAGCCCGCACTGGCCGCGATCTACGAGCCGCTGCTCACCAGCCGCATCTACGACCCGGGCCTGCGGGTGCCCACCACCAAGCGCGGGCTGCTGGCCGGCATGGGCATGACCGAGAAGCAGGGCGGCTCCGACGTCCGCACCAACACCACCACGGCCACGCCCACCGGCGAGCCGGGCGCCTACTGCCTGCGCGGCCACAAGTGGTTCACCTCGGCCCCGATGTGCGACGTCTTCCTGGTGCTCGCGCAGGCGCCGGGCGGCCTGTCGTGCTTCCTCGTACCGCGGATCCTGCCCGACGGCACCCGCAACACGTTCCGCATCCAGCGGCTCAAGGACAAGCTCGGCAACCGCAGCAACGCCTCGTCCGAGCCCGAGTTCGACGACACGGTCGGCTGGCTCGTCGGGCCGGAGGGCCGCGGCGTGCGGGTGATCATCGAGATGGTGGCCAGCACCCGGCTCGCCGTGGCCGTCGGGTCGGCCGCGCTCATGCGCAAGGCGCTGGTCGAGGCCGCCCACCACGTGCGGCACCGCAGCGCGTTCGGCGGGCTGCTCATCGACAAGCCGCTGATGCGCAACGTCCTGTCCGACCTGGCGCTGGAGTCCGAGGCCGCCACGACGCTGGCCATGCGCCTGGCCGGCAGTGCCGACCGGGCGCTGCACGGCGACGACGGCGAGCGCGCCTTCCGGCGGATCGGTGTCGCGATCGGCAAGTACTGGGTGTCCAAGCGGGCTCCGGGCTTCACCGCGGAGGCGCTGGAGTGCCTGGGCGGCAACGGTTACGTCGAGGACTCCGGGATGCCACGGCTCTACCGGGAGGCGCCGCTGAACTCGATCTGGGAGGGCTCCGGCAACGTCAACGCCCTGGACGTGCTGCGCGCGCTGGGCCGCGAGCCCGAGACCGCGCAGGCGCTGCTGGCCGAGCTGGCGCTCACCCGCGGCGCCGACCGCCATCTCGACGCGGCGACCGACCGGCTCGGCCGCGAGCTCGCCGACACCGACGGCATCGAGGGTCGTGCGCGGCGGCTCGTCGAGCTGATGGCGCTGACGCTGCAGGGATCGCTGCTGGTGCGCCACTCCCCGGCAGCGGTCGCCGACGCGTTCTGCGCCACCCGGCTCGGCGGCGACTGGGGCCACGCCTACGGCACGCTCCCGGCCGCGGCCGACACCGGCGCGATCCTGGATCGGGCGCTGTCGGGCCTGCCTGCCTGAGAACTGGCCGCCTGACGGGCGGGTCAGCCGATCTGGACCGACCGCTTCGCCAGCCCGTGCCAGAAGCCGTCGATGACGGTGCGCTGGGTGTCGAGCTCGTCGGCGCCGGCGCCGAGCGTGACGAACAGCGGCGCGAAGTGCTCGGTGTACGGGTGGGCGGCGTGCGCGGCCGGGGCCCGGTGCTCGAAGTCGAGCAGCGCATCGATGTCGCCGTCGTCGAGCGCGTGGTGGCCCCAGTCGTCGAACTCCCGCGACCAGGCGGCCGGGGCGCCTGCGGGGTCGCCGACCATGCCGCGCAGGTTGTGGGTGAAGAAGCCGCTCCCGACGATCAGCACGCCCTCGTCGCGCAGCGGGGCGAGCTTGCGCCCGATCTCCAGCAGCGCCGTGGGGTCGAGCGTCGGCATCGACATCTGCAGCACGGGCACGTCGGCCTCGGGGAACATCTCCACGAGCGGGACGTAGGCGCCGTGGTCGAGGCCGCGCGCCGGGGCGTCGTGCACGGGGGTGGCGGCGGAGTGCACGAGCCCGCGCACGCGCGCGGCGAGGTCGGGGGCACCCGGCGCGCGGTACCGGACCTCGTAGTAGTGCTGGGGGAAGCCGCCGAAGTCGTAGACGAGCGGCACGGTGGTGGTGGCGCCGAGCGTCAGCGGCGCCTCCTCCCAGTGCGCCGACACCATGAGGATCGCGCGGGGGCGGGGCAGGTCCTTCGACCAGGCGGCCAGCTGCCCCGTCCAGATCGGATCGTCGGCCAGTGGTGGGGCACCGTGGCTGAGGTACAGGACCGGGGTGCGAGGCTCGCTCACGCCATCCTCCAAAGTTGAACTCTCAACTAGGGTACACCCTGGACCCGGGCTACCCTGCCTGGCGTGAACGTCGTCTTCGTCGAGCCGTCCTTCCCTCCGACGCAGAAGCAGTTCGTGCGCGCCCTCGCCGAGGCGGGGGCCACGGTGATCGGGGTGGGGGAGCGGCCTGCCGACCGGCTCGACGACGACGTGCGCGGCCGGCTGTCGGAGTACCACCAGGTGGCCACCGTCGTCGACGCCGGGATCATGACCGATGTGGTGCGCTACATCCAGGACACGGTCTGGGTCGACCGGCTCGAGGCCACCATCGAGTCGCACACCATGGCCGCCGCCTACACCCGCGAGGCCTGCACGATCCCGGGCACCTCGGTGCGCACGGCCTGGCTGTGTCGCGACAAGCCGTCGATGAAGGAGGCGCTGCGCGCGGCCGGCGTGCCGACGGCCGCGTCCACCGCCGCCGACAACCCCGAGCAGGTGCACGCGTTCGCCGCTGCCGCCGGCTACCCGCTGATCCTCAAGCCGCGCGACGGCGCCGGTGCGCTCGACACCACCCGCGTCGACGGCCCGGACCAGCTGGCGGCCGCATTGCAGCAGTTCGGTGACCGGGGCGCGCGCTCGATCGCCGTGGAGGAGTTCGTGGAGGGCCACGAGGGCTTCTACGACACGCTGTCGGTCGACGGCGAGGTCCGGATGGACTTCGTCTCGCACTACTTCCCGACGGTGCTCGAGGCCATGCGCGAGCGGTGGATCTCCCCGCAGTTCATCTCCACCAACCGGGTCGACAGCGAGCCCGACTACCAGCAGCTGCGCGAGATGGGTGCGCGCGTCAACGCCGCGCTCGGCATCGGCACGAGCGCCACCCACATGGAGTGGTTCTTCGGGCCCAAGGGCCTGCGGTTCTCCGAGATCGGGGCCCGCCCGCCCGGCGTCGGCGCGTGGGACCTCTACGCGGTGGGCAACGACATGGACATCTACCGCGAGTGGGCCAACACGATCATCGAAGCGCACACCGACGCGCGGCCCTCGCGCCGGCTGGCGTCCGGGCTGATCGCGCTGCGCCCCGAGCAGGACGGGCAGATCAGCGGCTACTCCGGCGTCGAGGAGATCCAGGCGCGCTCGGGGGAGTGGGTGATCGACGCGCACCTGCCCCCGCCCGGCACGCCGACGCAGCCGGTGGCGGCCGGCTTCATGGCCAACGCCTACGTCCGGATGCAGCACCCCGACTACGACGTGCTGCACGAGATGCTCGACGACGTCGGCCGAACGGTGCACGTGCACGCCCGATGACCCGACTCGTACTGCTGGGCCCGCAACGGCGCCCGACACTCGGCCACGTCGTCGAGACCCTGGAGCTGGCGGGACCCGTCGTCACGGTGACGGCGGGCTGGCAGGAGCGCGAACCCGACGACGCCGAGCTCACGGGGCTGCTCGGCGGGACCAGCACCAACCTCGCCCTGCACGCGCGCTGGCTCGACGTGCTGGAGCGCGACCCCGACTTCGCCGTGGCCGAGCGCAGCCACCGCGCCGCGCTCGCGCAGCTGCAGGAGCTCTACCTGCTGCAGCTCGACGGCGCGCTGCGGGCGTTGGCGGAGATCGACGCGCACGGCGGGCCCGATCCGGTGCGCGCGCTGGTGCGCGCCGACGCCGCTGCGGCCGTCCGGGACATCGACGAGCGGCACCTCACGCGCGTGGCGTTGGCGCGGGCCGACTTCGGTGAGGCCTGGCCCCCCGCCGGGCGGGAGGCGATCGCGGAGCACCGCGCGCAGGTCGCGGGCGTGCTCGACGGCGCGGCGGCGCTGGCCGTGGCGGGTGGGCACGTGGGGGTGCTGCTGCACCTGCTGCGGCTGTTCGCGGTGGGTCCGCGCGTGCCGGGCACGGTGATCGCGTGGTCGGCCGGGGCGATGGCGCTGACCGATCGCGTGCTGCTGTTCCACGACCGCGCCCCGCACGGGCCGACGCACCCGGAGTTCCTCGACGCCGGGCTCGGTGTCCTCCCCGGCTGCGTGCTGCTGCCCCATGCCCGGCGCCGGTTGCAGACCGACGACCACGCGCGGCTCGCGGTGCTCGCGAGCCGCACCGCCCCGGCGCGGCTCGTCGTGCTCGACGACGGTGTGCGCGTCGACCTCGGAGCGGGCGGGGCGCTCCCGGCGGGCGCGCGGGTCGTCGCGGCCGACGGTCGGATCGAGGAGCTCGTCTCGTGACCACCTCCCGGCAGCTCGCCATCAACCGGCTGCGCGCCGCCGGCCCGGACGCTGCGGCCGTCGACGCGTTCCTCGACGCGCACCCGGCGCCGATCGTCGAGGAGCGCCGGTGCACGTTCCTCCACCGCGGCGACGCCGACGAGGTGCACGTGGTGCAGCGCATCGTCGGGTTGCCCGAGAAGCTGCCGCTGCGCCGCATCCACGGCACCGACCTGTGGTTCCTGGTGCTGGAGCTGCCCGAGCGCTCGCGGATCAACTACCAGATCGAGGTGCGCCGCGGCGAGCACTACGAGCGCGGCAACGACACGCTGAACCCGCACCTGTCCTACAGCCCGATGGGCAGCTCGTCGGTGTGCTTCGCGCAGGGCTACCTCACGCCGGACGAGACGGTCTTCGATCCGGACGCGCGCCCGGGCGAGCTGGTGGAGCTGACGATCCCGAGCCGCGCGCTGCGCCGCGACGCGCGGGTCACGGTGTACCTGCCGGCGCGCTTTCGGCGCAGCACGTCCTACCCGCTGCTGGTGGTGCACGACGGCGGTGACTTCCTGCAGTACGCGGCGGCGAAGACGGTGCTCGACAACCTCATCCACCGCCTCGACGTCGCCGACGTGGTGGTGGCGTTCAGCTACCCCGGCGACCGGCTCGTCGAGTACGCCAACTCGGCGGCGCACGCCCGGTTCGTCACGTCCGAGCTGTTGGGGGCGCTGGAGGACAGGCTGCCGCTGCTGGCACAGCGCTCCGGGAGGTGCCTGCTGGGCTCCAGCTTCGGTGCCGTCGCGTCGCTCACCACGGCCTACCGGTCACCGGAGACCTACGGCGCCCTCGCGCTCATGTCGGGCTCGTTCGTGTTCACCGACATCCCGTCCGACCACGGCGGCGGCCCGGCGTTCGACCCCGTCGTCAAGTTCGTCAACCGCTACCGGGAGCGGCCGCGGCGGGTCGCCGACCGGCTGTTCGTCAGCTGCGGGGTGTACGAGCCGCTGATCGTGCCGAACCGGTCGATGGTGCCGACGTTCGAGTCGACGGGCATGTCCGTGCGATTCGTCGAGACGCGTGACGGGCACAACTGGGAGAACTGGCGCGACACCCTGCGTGACGCGCTGTCGTGGATCTACCCGGGACCGCAGAAACTCATCTACGAGTAGGACGTGCCTCAGCCCCGCAGCACCGCGCCCAGGCCGCCGCGCTCGACGCCGAGCTTGCGGCAGACCCGGTAGACGTGGCCCTCCACGGTGCGCACCGAGACGGCGAGCCGCCCGGCGATCTCCCGGTTGGTCAGCCCCGCCGCCGCGAGCGTGCCGACCTCACGCTCGCGTTCCGAGAGCGGCAACGGGATCAGCGCGGCGATGATCGCCGGGGTGGTGCCGCCCTCGCAGGCCGCGACCAGGCGCTGCACGCGGGTGACCGCCGCGGCGGCCGATCCGCGGCGGTCGTGGCGCACGTGCACGGCGACGGCCTGGGCTGCGGCGTCCGCGGCCGGCAGCAGCGCGTCGATCCGTTCGAGCTCCTCCGACGCGGCCAGCAGGCCGTCGGCGTCGTCGGCGGCCCACGCGGCGGCGTGCCGGGCGGCTGCGGCGGCGCGCGGCCCGTCGACCTGCGCGGCGAGTTCCCGCAGGCGCGGGGCCGCGGTCCGGTCGCCGAAGCGGACCGCCTCGTGCAGGGCGATCACCTCGTCGTAGGGCTGGCGACGGTGCGCCGCGAGCGCGGCCGCGCCCCGAGCGCCACGGGCGGCCACGGTGACCGCGCCGTCGGCGGCGTCGACCCAGGCCGCCGCCAGTGCCGCGGCCGGGTCGAACGCGGTGAACGCCGACGGCGGCGCGGCGTGCATCTCGGCCAGCGCGGCGCGCGACCCGGGATCGGCGGCCAGCGCCAGTGCCTGCACGAGGTCGATGAGGCAGACCCGGCCCCATCCGCCCGCGTCGCCGCGGCCCGCCATCCCGGCATGGGCCTCCCGGATGCGGCGCAGGGCGGTGCCGACCCGGCCGCGCGACAGCTCGACGTGCCCGACAGCCAGGCTGACGGATGCCGCGGCCATCGGTTCCCCGGCGGGGCCGAGCAGCCCGAGTGCGGCGAGCTCGGCGGCCCGGGTGAGCTCCCCGGACAGCTGCAGGCCGAGGAGGAACCACGCCGTGATCGGGGTCATGAGCCACGCGTGGTTGCCCGAACGCCCCGCGGCCTCGACGCCGCGGGCGGCGAGCGGCCCGGCGGCTTCGGCGTGGCCGCCCAGCACGTGGATGACCACCAGGCCGTAGCAGAGATGGGTGACGGCGGTGGCGGACAGGCCGGGCTCGGCGAGCAGCGCGTTCCCGAGCTCGAGAGCGGCGTCGCGGTCGCCGTGGATCGCCGCCACCGCGACGCGCACCGCCGCCAGCTCGTGGCGCAGCAGCGGGTCGGCGACGGTGTCGTGCGCCGCGGTGAGCACGGCCAGCGCGTCGGCGGGGCGGTTGACCATGAAGGCGAGGTGGCCGATGTGGGGCACCGCCGCCCGCACCCGCTCCTCGTCGGTGCGGGCGGCCGCGGCGACGTCGATGAACTCGGCGTCGGGGTCGACGTCGAGCACGAGCCCCACCCGGACCGTTGCCAGCGTCAGCTTCGGTTCGAAGCCGCCACCTGCGGCGATGGCGGCCTTCGCGAGCTGCTGGGCCAGCGCGATGTCGGCCAGGCCGGCGGCGGCCCGTGCCGCGTCGGAGAACAGCTCGGGGTCGGCGGGCAGGTCGGAGTCGATGCTCAGCACGGCCAGCCGCAGCAGGTCCGCGGTGCGGTCGCGGCCCGTGCCGCGCAGCTCCCGCGCGAGCCGCCCGCGCAGCCGCCGGGCCCGCAGCTGACCGCAGTCAGCGCGCCGCACCTCGCTGTAGAGCGGATGTGCCAGCCGGGCCTGCAGCAGGCCGCCCTCGCGCGTGACGTCGACGATCCGGCGGCTCTGCGCGCGTTCGACCGCGCCGGGCTCGGTGAGCCGCGCCAACGCGGCGACCTCGACGGGTTCGGCCAGCGCGAGCAGGTCGAGCACGTCGTGCTCGGCTCCCGACAGCGAGCCGATCCGGTCGCGGACGATCTCCGTGAGGCCCGGGCTGAGCTGCGGGTCACCGTGCCAGCGCCACACCCCGCCGGTGGGACGCAGCCGCCCGGCGTCGCGCTCCCCGTCGACGAGGTGGCGCAGGTAGAGCGGGTTGCCGCCGGTGATGCGCCACAGGCTCCGGGCGGCGGTGCTCTCCAACGGTCCGCCGAGCACCGCCTCGAGCAGGTTCACGGTCTCGGTTGCCGAGAGCGGTTGCAGCTCCAGCCGCGGCAGGTGCCCGTCGCGCCACAGCGCGCTAACGGCGTCGGGCGTCGGTTCGCCGGAGCGCACCGTCATCACGACCGTGGTGGACGTGTCGAGCACCAGCTGGTGCACGACGGCGGCGGACAGGTCGTCGAGCAGGTGCCCGTCGTCGATCGCGAGAACCACCTGGGAGGCGCCGATGCCCGCGCGCACCGCGGCCGTGGCGACGCGCAGCACGTCCACGGAGCCGTGGACGGGCAGCGGCCCGACGAGCGGTGCGAACACCCCCAGCGGCATCTCCCGCGACGACGCGGTGGCCGCAACCCAGTGGATCTTCCCGCCGCGCCGCCGCGCGACGGCCACCGCCTCGCGGGCCAGGCGCGTCTTGCCGACCCCGGCCGCACCGGCGAGCAGCACGCCGCGGTGGCGCCGTTGCGGACCGCCGATGAGCCGCAGCTCCTCGGCCCGTCCGACCAATGGCCACAGCCCAGGCACTGCGGCAGCGTACGGGGATCGGCCGCCGCCGGAACCCGCCGTTTCGGTAGGTGTGCCCGATCACACTGCCCGCAGCGCGCTCGCCGCCTGCCCCCTACTGCCAGGTGTGCACCGGCTCGTTGGTGTGCATGTTCTCGACGTAGCGATCGAGCATCCGGTGCAGCGCCGACATGCGATCGAGCCCGCTCGCCTCGAACGCCTGCGCCGTGGCCACCTGCCACGCCGCACCGTTGACCCCGGTGATGCAGCGCTGCTCGATGATCCCGAGCAGGCGGTCGCGGACGTCGGCGTCGACACCCCACCCGTCAAGGCCCTCGGCGGCCATCGGCAGCAGCCTGCGCAGCACCAGCTCGCCCGCGGGCACCGGGCCCAGTCCCGGCCAGTACAGGGTGGCGTCGAGGCCGTAGCGGGCGCCGGCGTGGAAGTTCTCCTCCGCGGCCGAGAACGACATCTGCGTCCACACCGGGCGCTCCTGCGCGGCGAGCGTGCGCACCAGCCCGTAGTAGAACGCGGCGTTGGCCATGGCGTCGACGACGGTGGGCCCGGCTGGCAGCACCCGGTTCTCGACGCGCAGGTGCGGGGTGCCGTCGACGACGGCGTAGATCGGCCGGTTCCAGCGGTAGACGGTGCCGTTGTGCAGCGCCAGCTCGTCGAGCCGGGGCACCTCGCCGCGGGCGAGCAGCTCCATCGGGTCGTCGTCCTCGACGATCGGCAGGAGCGCGGGGAAGTAGCGGGCGTTCTCCTCGAACAGGTCGAACACCGAGGTGATCCAGCGTTCGCCGAACCACACCCGCGGCCGGACGCCCTGCTCCTTGAGCTCCTGCGGGCGGGTGTCGGTGACCTGCTCGTAGAGCGGGATGCGGGTCTCGCGCCACAGCTGCATGCCGAACAGGAACGGCGAGTTGGCGCCCAACGCGAGCTGCACGCCTGCGATCGCCTGCGCGGAGTTCCAGTACTGCCCGAACTGGTCCGGGCTCACCTGCAGGTGCAGCTGGACGCTGGTGCACGCCGACTCGGGCGTGATCGAGTCGGTGTAGGTGGACAGGTGCTCGACACCGTGGATGTTGAGCTGCATGTCCTCGCCCCTGGCGGCGAAGATCTGGTCGTTGAGCAGCGCGTAGCGGGGGCTCGCGCTCAACGCGTCGATCTTGACGTGGCGCGGCATCAGTGTCGGCAGCATGCCGGTCATCACCAGCCGGCCGTTCTCGTCGCGGGCCTTGTGGTCGGCCGCGTTGAGGCTCGTGCGCACGGCGTCCTCGAACTCGGCCAGCCCGCGACCGCCGATCTCGCGCGGCGCCACGTTGATCTCGATGTTGAACCGGCCCATCTCGGTCTGGAAGTCGGGGTCGGCGAGGCTGTCGAGCACCTGCGCGTTGACGTTGGCCGGCTCGCCGGTGCCGTCGACGATGTTGAGCTCGATCTCGAGCCCGGTGAGCGGGCGCTCGAAGTCGAACTTCTGCTCGCGCAGCATCTGCGTGAGCGCGTCGAGGCAGCTGCGCATCCGATCACGGAACCGGCGCCGGTCCTCGCGGGTGAAGACCATGTGCTCGACTTCGCGACCCATGCCGTCTGCCTTCCCGCCGCTGAACGCGCCCGCTGCACCACACGCTCGGTTCCGGAATCGATCCCGATCACCCGAACGTGGCCCCGGACCTGCACATCGTCACCCGGGAGGCAGCGCGGCGTCCAGCCCGGTCAGTGCCCGGCGTGCCCCGGACCTGAATCGATCCGCGCCGCGGCGGTACCGGCGGGGGCGATGTGGACGCGGCCGTGGGAGTCACGGCAGTGCGAGGACTGGTCGGCCCGTGCCGTGGCGGTGTCGGCGTGGTCGACCTGCAGCGTGGTGTGGTCGAGGTGGTGGCGTTCGCGCAGTACCGTCTCGATCGCGACCTGCGCCTGGTGGCAGTCGGCTCCCGGGTGCACGAGCACGTGCGCCGAGAGCGCCGGCTGCCCGGAGGTGATCTCCCAGATGTGCAGGTCGTGCACCTCGGCGACGTCCGCGATCGCGACGAGCTCCTGCCCGATGGCATCCGGATCGAGCGCGGCGGGTGCGGCCTCGAGGAAGATCCGGCCCGAGTCGCGCACGAGGCCCCACCCGGCCTTCGCCATGAGTGCGGCGACGATGAGAGCGGCGATGGCGTCGGCGCGGGCCCAGCCGGTGAGCAGCACCACGGCGCCGGCGACGGCGGTGGCGATGAACGCGTAGAGATCGTTGAGCACGTGCTGGAACGCGCCCTCGACGTTGAGGCTCGACCGGTTGGCGCGCGACAGCGCCCAACTGGCGGCGACGTTGACGACGATCCCCGCCAGCGCCGTGACCAGCACCAGCCCGCCCTCGACCGCGGGGGGATCGATGAGCCGCCGAATGCCCTCCACCACGAAGAACACGGTGAGCAGCAGCAGCGTGATGCCGTTGGCCTGCGCCGAGAGGATCTCGGCGCGCTTGAGGCCGAAGGTGAACTTGCCCTTCGCGGGCCGCGCCGCCAGCTTGATCGCCACGAGCGCCAGCACGATGGCCGCCGCGTCGGTGAGCATGTGGCCCGCGTCGGAGATCAGCGCCAGCGATCCGGCGATGATGCCGACGACCACCTCGGCGAGCATGAACGTGACGATCAGGCCCAGCGCGATGCCGAGCCACTTGCGATCGGCGTCGGAGCTGACGCCGTGGCCGTGGCCGCCATGACCGTGCCCACCGTCCCCGTGCCCACCGTCCCCGTGCTCCGGCTCACTGCTCATGATCGTCTCTCCCCGGCGGTTGCTTCGTACTCGAAGAACCATATTGCGATATGCGCATGTGTGCAATCGAATGGTGACGACGGGCTCATCCGACCGGGCCCATGCCCTCCGCGATCGAGGCGAACTCGCTGATCAGCACGTCATGGCGCGAAGCGTCCCAGCCGAGGCCGACCTGGTTGGGGGCGATGTCGCGGACCGGGACGTGCACGACGTCGGTGCGGACGTAGGCCGTGGCCGCCGACAGCGGCAGCACCGCGACACCGTGACCCGCGGCCACGTGCTCGAGCTTCTCCTCGACAGCGGTGAACACCGGCAACGCGACCGGGGTGCCGGTCCGCAGCTCGGTCGCGAGGTCGCGCCACTCCGGCACCGAGTCGGCGGCCTGCAGCAGGTGCTCGTCGGCCAGGTCGGCGACGCCGATGTGCTCCTTGCCGGCGAGCCGGTGGGTGGCGGGCAGCATCGCCACCCGCGGTTCCTCCCACAACGGGCGGATCTGCAGGCCGCGGGTATCGACGGGCAGGCGCAGGAACGCGACGTCGACGCGGCCGTCGCGGATCATCTCGACCTGGTCGTCGCTGCTGAGCCGCACGACATCGACGGTGAGCCGGGGATGGCGCTCGGCGAGCGCCCGCAGCACACCGGCCACCGCGACGCCGGGCATGAACCCGATGGTGAACCTGTCCTGCCCGCGCGCGGCCTGGGCCACCCGACGGCGCAGCGCCTGAGCCGCGTCCAGCAGTGGGCGGGCGTCGGTGAGCAGCCGGTCGCCTGCCGCGGTGAGCTCGGTGCCGCGCTTGTCGCGGACGAACAACCCGACCCCCAGCTCGCGCTCCAGTGCCCGGATCTGGCGCGACAGCACCGGTTGCGCGATGTGCAGCCGCTCGGCGGCCCGGCCGAAGTGCAGCAGCTCCGCCACCGCGACGAAGTAGCGCAGCTTGCGCAGGTCGACATCCATCGGCTGCCACCCTTCCCGTGATACCTCCAGGGTATGACAGGCGCGGCAAAGGGTCTTGGACGGCGCCCCCGCCGCGGCCGCATCGTGGAGGGCGTCAGCGGTTCACGAGCAGAACGCGAAGAGGGAACGACATGGATCTCCACGGACAACGGGTGGTCGTGCTGGGCGGCACGTCCGGCATCGGGCTGGCCACCGCATCGGCCGCCGCCGGAGCCGGGGCGGCGGTGGTCGTCGGGTCGAGCAGGCGCTCCAGCGTCGACAAGGCGCTGGCGGAGCTGCCGGCCGGCGCGGAGGGCCGGGTGGTGGACCTCACCGACCCGGCCGGGCTGCGCGACCTGTTCGCCGGGCTGGGCCCGATCGACCACCTCGTCCACACCGCGGGCGAGTCGCTGGCACTGACCCCGCTCGACACGCTCGACATGGCCGTGGCCCGCGGGTTCTTCACCGTCCGGTACTTCGGCGCACTCGCGGCGGCCCAGGCCGCGGCGCCGACACTGCGACCGGGCGGATCGATCACCCTGACGACCGGCGCGGCGAAGGACCGACCGCTCGCCGGCTGGTCGGTGGCGGCCAGTGTCTGCGGTGCTGTCGAGGCCCTGACGAAGGCGCTCGCCGTGGAGCTGGCGCCGCTGCGGGTCAACGCCGTGTCGCCGGGCGTGATCCGCTCGCCGCTGTGGGACGGGATGGCCGAGGCCGACCGCACGCAGATGTACGCGGCGGTGGCGGCGACGCTGCCGGTCGGCCGGGTCGGCGAGGTGCGCGACGTCGCGCAGGCCTACCTGTACCTGATGACCCAACCGCACTCCAGCGGCGTGGTCCTCACCCTCGACGGCGGTGGCGTGCTCGTCTGACCGCGGGTACGGCGGAACGCGCCGTGGGTTCCGGGCCCGCCGCACCCGCCACGTACCGTGACCCCGGGCCGCCGCCAGGGCGTCCCGGCGAGCGAAGGCGGTAGCGGTGAGCGCGGGCGCAGTGGGTTCCGGTTCAGGAGGTTCCGGTCCCGGGGACGGCACGCCGATCCGGCGGACCCTGACACCGGCGGCGGTCGGGCCCGACTTCGTCGCGTTCTGGTCCGAGCGGCGGATCTGCCTGCTGGCCACCACCGCAGCCGACGGCACCCCGCACGTGGTCGCCGTCGGCGTCACCGTCGACGTCGAGGCCGGCGTGGCGCGGGTACTGGCCCGCAGCGGCTCCCAGAAGGTGCGCAACGTGCTGCGCCACGGCGACGGCGGCGCGCGCGTGGCCGTCACCGGCGTCGACGGCCCCCGCTGGTCGACGCTGCAGGGCACCGGCGTGATCCGCACCGAACCGGACGTGATCACCGACGGGATGCGCCGCTACGCCGTGCGCTACGAGCGCATGCCCACCCCGCACCCCGAGCGGGTGGTGCTGGAGATCGCCGTGGATCGGATCCTCGGCAGCATGCAGTGACGATTCCCGCGAAGACGATCCCTCCGGGCGATCCCGACACCATCACGGTCGTCGGGATCGGCGCCGACGGCTGGGCCGGGCTGCCGGAGTCGTCCCGCGCCGCGGTGCGTGCCGCGGACGTGGTGCTCGGCGGCCCCCGGCAGCTCGCGCTCGTCGAGGGGCACACGGAGGCGGACCGGCAGGCCTGGCCGTCGCCGATGCTGCCGCAGCTGCCCGGCGTGTTCGCCAGGCTGCGCGGGCGCCGGGTGTGCGCGCTGGCCAGCGGCGACCCGATGTTCCACGGCCTCGGCGCCACCCTTGCGCGCGTGCTGGGGCCCGATCGGCTCCACGTACTGCCGCACCCGTCGTCGGTGTCGCTGGCGTGCGCGCGACTGGGCTGGGCGCTCGACGGCGTCGACGTGATCAGCGTGGTGGGCCGCCCCGCCGCGCGGGTGCGGCGCGCGCTGGCCCCGGGCCGGACGCTGCTCGTGCTCAGCACCGGCGCCGACACCCCGCGCGAGCTGGCCGCGCTGCTCGAGGCCGACGGCTGGGGTCCGAGCCAGCTCACGGTGTTCGAACAGCTCGGCGGGCCCACGGAACGGCGTCTCGACGGCACCGCGGCGGGCTGGGCCCACGCGCCCGGTGACGCGCTGAACGTGGTCGCGATCCGGTGCGCGGCGCAGCCGGGCACCCCGCAGCTCGGGGAGACGCCCGGCCTGCCCGACGAGTCCTACGACCACGACGGGCAGCTCACCAAGCGCGAGGTCCGGGCCGTCACGCTGGCCTACCTGGCGCCGCGGCCGGGCCAGCTGCTCTGGGACGTCGGTGCGGGCGCCGGATCCATCGCGATCGAGTGGCTGCGCGCCCACGGGTCCTGCCGGGCCCTGGCGGTCGAGTCCGACCCGGTGCGCGCGGAGCGGATCCGGGACAACGCCGACGCGCTGGGCGTGCCCGCGCTCCAGGTGGTGGCGGGCCGCGCGCCCGCGGCGCTGGTCGGGCTGCCGGATCCGGACACGATCTTCATCGGGGGCGGCATCACCGCCGCCTTCGACGCCTGCTGGGCTGCGCTGCGGCCCGGCGGGCGGCTGGTCGCCAACACCGTGACGTTGCAGGGCGAGGCGCTGCTCGCGGCCGCGCACCTGCAGCACGGCGGCGAGCTGACCCGGCTGTCGGTGGCGCGGGCGGCGCCGGTGGGCGGTTTCACCGGATGGCGTCCGGCGATGCCGGTGACGATGTGGTGCGTGGAGAAGGACGGATGACGATCCATTTCATCGGGGCCGGCCCGGGTGCCCCCGACCTGCTCACGCTGCGCGCGCACCGCCTCATCGCGGCGTCGCCCGTCTGCCTCTACGCGGGCACCTACGTGCCCCCGGAGATGCTGGCGATCTGCCCGCCGGGGGCACGCACGATCGACACCGCGAACATGACGCTCACCGAGATCGTCGCGGAGATGCTGCGCGCCGACGCCGACGGCCTGGACGTCGCCCGGCTCGCCTCGGGCGACCTGTCGGTGTTCTCGGCGCTGGCCGAGCAGATGCGCCGCCTCGACGCCGCGGGCGTGGCCTACGACCTGTGCCCGGGGGTGCCCGCCTACGCGGCGGCGGCGGCGGTGCTGCGCCGCGAGCTGACCGTGCCGACCGTCGCCCAGACCGTCACGCTCACCCGGATCGCGGCGCTGGCCACCCCGATGCCCGATGGCGAGGGGCTGGCCGAGCTGGGACGGTCGGGGGGCACGTTGGTGCTGCACCTGTCGGTGCACCGGATCGACGAGGTGGTGGCCCAGTTGCGCGACGTCTACGGGCCCGAGTGCCCGGCGGCCGTGGTGTCGGACGCGAGCCGGGAGCACCAGATCGTGCTGCGCGGACGGCTCGACGAGATCGCCGCCGCGGTGCACGAGGCCGGCATCCGGATGGCCGCCGTGGTGATCGTCGGGCCTGCTCTCGCGGCGTCGACCTTCCCCGACAGCCACCTCTACTCCGATCGGCGCAGCCGCTCATGAGGGTGCTCCTGCTGGGCGGCACGGCCGAGGCCAGGGAGCTCGCCGCGGCGCTCGTGGCGGAGCCGGGCGTGGCGGTGACGTCGTCGCTGGCCGGGCGCGTCCGGGACCCCCGGCTGCCGGTCGGTGACGTGCGCGTGGGCGGCTTCGGCGGCGTCGCCGCGATGACCGACGCGCTGGCCGACTTCGACGCGCTGGTGGATGCCACGCACCCGTTCGCTGCCGAGATCACCGGCAACGCGGCGCTGGCCGCGCGGGCGGCGGGCGTGCCGATCACGGTGCTGCACCGGCCGGGCTGGACCGCCGGACCCGGCGATGACTGGCACCCGGTCGACACCCTGTCGGCGGCCGCGGCGCTGCTGCCCGACCTCGGGTCACGCCCGTTCCTGACCATCGGACGGCAGGGGCTGTCCGCGTTCTCCGGGCTGCGCCTGTGGTGCCTGGCGCGCGCCGTCGACCCGCCCGGGCCGGTGGTGCCCCCGCGCATGCACCTGCTGCTCGACCGCGGCCCGTTCACCGTCGACGGCGAGCGCGCGCTGCTGGCCGAGCACGCCATCGACGTGCTGGTCACCAAGGACAGCGGCGGTGTCGCCACCGCACCGAAGCTGACCGCGGCACGGGAGCGGGGCATCCCGGTGGTGGTGCAGCAGCGGCCGCCGCTGCCCGCCGGGGTCGCGGTGGTGTCGACGGTGGCGGCGGCACTCGCGTGGGTGCGGCAGCTCTGATCACCCGGCGTTCGATTCAGCCGGCGTCACGGCGCTGGGCCGAGCGGAACCGCTGCTGGTAGGCGCTCGGGGACACCCCCAGGCGGGTCATGAACGCCCGGCGCAGGGTCTCGGAGCTGCCGTAACCGACGCGCGCCGCGGCCTCGGTGATCGGGTAGCCCGCCTCGAGCGCCGCCTTCGCGGCGTCGAACCGCACCGCCTCCACGTACCGGGCCGGGGTGGTGCCGAGCTCCTCGTGGAACAGCCGGGTCAGGTGGCGCGGGCTCAGCGCGGCCCGCACGGCGAGCTTGGGCGTGGAGTGGTCGCCCGCCGGGTCGGCGGCCACGGCGTCGAACACCTCCCGCAGCGCCGACGTCCGCGGGCGGGGTCCGCTGAGCGTGGGGGAGAACTGGGACTGCCCGCCCGGGCGCTGCAGGAACACCACGAGCGACTGCGCCACCTGGCGCGCCAGCTGCTCCCCGTGGTCGTCCTCGAGCAGGGCGAGCGCCAGGTCGATCCCGGCCGTCACGCCCGCCGAGGTGAACGTGGTGCCGTCGCGCACGAAGATCGCGTCCGGCTCCACGGTGACGGCGGGGTAGCCACGGCTCAGCACGCCGGTGTGGCGCCAGTGCGTGGTGGCGCGGCGCCCGTCGAGCAGGCCCGCGGCGGCCAGGATGAAGGCGCCGGTGCAGATGGAGCACACCCGGCCCGAGCGGCCCGCGAGGCCGATGACGGCGTCGCGCAGCTGCGGGTCGACCGGATGGCCCGGGAAGATGTCGCCGCCCATGACCAGGAGCGTGTCGAAGCGCACCAGCGGGTCGGTGGCGTCGGCGTCGACCGCGATCGTCATGCCCGTTGACGAGGACACCGACCCGCCGCCCACGGCGCAGAGCGTCAGCTGGTAATTGGCGCCCATCCGGTTGGCCTCGCTGAAGACCTCGCTCGGCCCGGCGACGTCGAGCAGCTTGACGCCGTCGAAGACCACGATGCCGACGCGGTGGATGGCGCTGCGAGCCACGGACGTCCTCCCGGGGGTGCGTGCCAGGTCCGTAATCGTGCGAAGTATGGCTGCTGGTGCGGGGCCCACCCGCGGCGGCGGGAGCAGGCTCGATGGCGAAGCAACCCCACCGAGGGGAACGCAACCGAGAGGCACGCACATGACCGAGACCATCGCCGGGGTCGAGATCCCCGACACCGAGCTGGCCCGCGACGCCACCGAACTGGTGCGCAAGGCCGCACCGCCGCTGCTCTACGACCACTCGCGCCGGGTGTTCCTGTTCGCGAGCCTGAAGGGCCGCTTCCGCGGGATCGCCGTGGATCCGGAGCTGCTCTACGTGGGCGCGATGTTCCACGACCTCGGGCTGACCGAGCAGTACCGCCGCGCCGACCAGCGTTTCGAGGTGGACGGCGCCGACGTGGCGCGGGACTTCCTGCTCGACCACGGCCGCAGCGCCGCCGACGCCCGCGCGGTGTGGCTGGGCATCGCCCTGCACACCACCCCGGGCATCCCCAACCACCTGGAGGCGGAGACCGCGCTGGTCAGCCTCGGTGTCGAGACCGACGTGCTCGGCATGGACCTCGACCAGGTCACGGCCGAGGAGATCGCCGCGGTGGTCGCCGCGCACCCCCGGCCGAACTTCAAGCAGAACATCCTGGCGGCGTTCACCGAGGGCATGCAGGACCGCCCCGACACCACGTTCGGAACCATGAACGACGACGTGCTGGCGCACTTCGTGCCCGGCTTCGCCCGCGCCGACTTCGTGGACATCATCAACGGCTCGGCCTGGCCCGAGTAGTCCCGATCACCCGAGGAGAACCGGCATGACCAGCACCATCGCGCAGCACCGCCGTCCCGAAGCACCCGTTGCCGGGTTCACCGCCGCCGCCGCGCTCGCGGCGAGCCTGCAGGCCGTGCTCGTCGACCTGATCGAGCTGCACCTGCAGGCCAAGCAGGCCCACTGGAACGTCGTCGGCCCGCACTTCCGGGAGCTGCACCTGCAGCTCGACGAGATCGTCGACGCGGCCCGCGAGGCGGGTGACACCGTCGCCGAGCGGCTGCGCGCCCTCGGCGCCACGGCCGACGGGCGGTCCGACACCGTCGCCGCCACCACGACGCTGCCGGCGTTCCCGGCGGGGGAGCAGGCCACCGCGCACGTCGTCGACCTGGTCACCGACCGGCTGCGGGCGGTGGTCGCCACCGTGCGCGGCGTCCACGACGGCGTCGACGCGGCCGACCCGACCTCGGCCGACCTGCTGCACACGATCATCGACGCGCTGGAGAAGCAGGCCTGGATGGTGGGTGCGCAGAACGCTCGCGGCTGAGCGCAGGGGGATACTCCGCACGTGGAGTCCGGGCCCGACCTCAACTACACGCCCACCAGCGACGGCGTGACGATCGCCTACCAGGTGCTGGGTGCGGGCCCGACGCTCGTGTGGCTGCCGTCGCTGGGCAACATCGCCGCGCAGTGGCGGGTGCCGCAGCTGCGTGCGGCGTACGAGTACCTCGCGGGTTCCGTGCGCCTGATCCTCTACGACGGCCGCGGCATGGGCAGCTCGGACCGCCGGATCGACCCGCTCGACCTCGGGATCGACGCCCACGTGCGTGACCTGGACGCGGTGCTGACCGCGACGGGGTCCGAGCCCGCCGCGCTGCTGGGCTACTACCACGCCACGGCCACGGCCATCGCCTTCGCCGCCGACCACCCTCGCCGGGTCTCACGGCTGGTGCTCTTCGGTGGCGCCGCGCGGATGCGCGAGGCGATGAGCCCGGCGCAGACGCAGGCGCTGCTCTCCCTCGTGGACCAGGACTGGGACCTGTTCGCCGACACCGCGGCCCACACCTGGCTGGGCTGGTCGGCGGGGGAGTCGGGGCGGTTGATCGGAGAGTCGTTCCGCACCGCCGCGACGCCCGCCGTCGCGACGGCGTGGTTCGAGGCGGCCGCGCGGATCGACGTCTCGGCGCAGGTGGCGGGCGTGCTGGCCCCGACGCTGGTGCTGCACCGCCAGTCCGAGCGCCAGATCCCCGTCGAGGTGTCGCGCCGGCTGGCCGCCGCGCTGCCCCGGGGGCGGCTGGTCGAGCTGCCGGGATCGTCGCCGACGCTGTTCATGGACGCCGGGCGCGCCGACCTCGACCTGGTCACGCGGTTCGTCACGACCGGCGAGGTGCACGAGCCCGAGCCGACGGCACCACCTCGCCCGGACGGCGTCACCACCCGCGAGCTCGACGTGCTGCGGCTGCTGGCCGCGGGCGACTCGAACGCCGAGATCGCCGGGCGCCTCGGCATCGCCGTGCACACCGTCGAGCGCCACACGGCCAACCTCTACCGCAAGATCGGCGCGCGGGGCCGGGCCGATGCCACCGCCTACGCGCTGCGCCGCGGCATCGCCTGACGGATTTCCGCCATGCCGACCCGGGGCCTACGGGGATGTGCGGGCGCGTCGCGGCGACGACCATCGTGGCCATGACGACGCAGATCCCCGCGAGCCGCTCCTGGCGGTTCGCCCGCCTGACCGCACCGATGGCGCGGACGTTCGCCGGTCGGCGCTACTTCCCGCTGTGGGCGGTGGTGCACCACCGCGGCCGCGTGTCCGGACGGGCGCTGACCGTGCCGGTGGCCGTGCAGACCACGCCCACGGCGTTCGTGATCGCCCTGCCGTGGGGTCCGAGCACCAACTGGGCCCGCAACGTGCTCGCGGCCGGTGGTTGCGTGCTGCGCTGGCGCGGCGCCGACCACCCCGTCAGCGCGCCGGAGTTGCTCGACGCCGCGGCGGCGCAGGAGCACTTCTCCCGGTTCTCGTGGTGGATGGTGCAGCGGGTGATCCGGACCGACGCCTTCCTCCTGCTGCACCGCTGAGCGAGGGAGCGTCGAGGGCGGTTCCTCATGGGCACAGCGCGGCGGGGGCGGTCGGGTCCACCGGCACGAAGTCGACCGCCTTCACGCCGCCGGGGCCCGGCGCGTCGAGCACGAAGTGCAGCTCGTCCGCGGCCGCCAGCGTCATGACGCCCGGTGTGGTGCTGCCGAAGCGCCAGGTCGGGTTCCCGGCGATCGGTAGGCCATCCACGCTGTGGGTGGCGCCCGCGCGCCAGTGGCGACCGTCGAACACGGCGGTCAGGAACCCGCAGTGGGTGTAGAGGTCGAACCGGTAGGAGACCCCCACCTGCGGGTGGGCGGGTGCGTCCGGCAGCGGCGCAACGGCCGGACGGGCGCACGCCGCAACGAGCGTCACGGCCGCGAGTGCGAGCGCGGCGATGCTGCGCCCTGGTGGAGGTGTCATGGGTGCAGGACGGACGGTGTGGCCGCCGGGGTTGGCTGCGGCGTCGCCGTGCGCCACCGCGGCAGGACGTCCGCGGCGACCGTCGCCAGCACGTCCTCGCTCCCGGCGTAGACGCCCGCGGCCCGCGGGTAGTGGACGATCACGTCGGTGAAGCCGAGCCCGGCGGCGCGCCCGACCATCTCCTCGAACAGGTCCACGCTGCTCAGCGCGTAGCACGAGACGTCGAGGGAGAGGTACCGGTCGAACGTCGTGGCGTCGCGCCCGGCCGCCGCGAGCGCGCCGTCGAGCCGCGTGCCGAGCTCGGCGACGGAGGCGAACCAGCCCTCGTGGTCGCGGGGTTCACCGCCCGTGGTGACCCAGCCCGAGCCGTACGTCGCGGCCAGGCGCAGCGCCCGTGGACCGTTGGCCGCCATCACGAACGGCACCCGCGGTTGCTGGACGCAGCCGGGGCGGGTGCGGGCGTCGCGGGTGGCGAACCAGGTGCCGCGGTGGTCGACGCCGTCGGTGGTGAGCAGCCGGTCCAGCAGCGCGACGAACTCGCCGAGGCGGTCGACGGTCTGGCGCGGGGTGAGCGGGTCGGCGCCCAGTATGGCGGCGTCGAGCCCGCCGCCGGAGCCGATGCCGCAGGTGAACCGCCCGCCGGAGATGTCGTCGAGCGCGAGGATGTCGCGGGCCAGCGTCAGCGGGTGCCGGAAGTTCGGGGACGTGACGTAGGTGCCCAGCCGGATCGTGGACGTCACCGTGGCCGCGGCGGTGAGCGTGGGCGTGGTGCCGAACCACGGCACGTCCGCCAGCCCGGCCCAGGTGAGGTGGTCGTAGGTCCAGGCGTGGTCGAAGCCGAGCGCCTCCGCGTTGTGCCACCGCGGCGCGGCCTCGCGCCACGGGTACTCGGGGAGGATCACGATGCCGAAGCGCATCGGGTCAGGTTAGGTCGCTGCCCAGTACCTCGCGCACCGCCACCGCTGCACGCTCGCCGAGCTCGGCACGCAGGCCCGCCCGGGACCGCACCGAGAGCGGCATCGCCGCGACGGCCGGCAGATCCGTGCGGCGCACGAGCCCCTCCGGTGCGGTGCCCAGCGTGGCCAGCAGCGCCACCCCCAACCCGGCGCGGGCCGCGGCGAGCACCCCGGCCAGGTAGGCGGCGTCGCAGACCACCGCGGCCGGGATGTCGTGGCCCGCCAACGTCTCCAGCGCGCGCTGGCGCAGCGCACACGGCTCGTCGAACGCCACGAGCTGCACCTGCTCCCCACCGGGAGGACGGGTCCAGCCGGGCGCGGAGTACCACTGCAGGCTCAACAGCCCGGCGTCGGCGGAGCGCTCGTCCTCGGCCTCCCCCAGCAGCAGGGCCAGGTCGATGTCACCGCGCGCGAGCGACTCGCGCAGCCGGGCGCCGCGGTCGAGACGGTAGCGGACCTGCCCGACGCCGAGCGAGTCCTCCAGCGCCCCGGACAGCTCGGGAAGCAGCTGGTCGGCCGCGTGCTCGGTGGCGCCGACGATCACGTCCTGGTCGCTGTCGGCGCCGAGCTTGCGCAGGGTCTCGTCGTGGATCGCCAGCATGCGCCGCGCCTCCACGAGCAGGATCTCGCCGGCCGCCGTGACCTTGGAGTGCCGCCCCACCCGCTGCATCAGCGGCTGACCCGCGGCCGTCTCGAGCCGCCGGATGTGGTCGCTGATCGTGGGCTGGCTCAGGTGCAGTGCCTTCGCGGCGCGGTGGAAGCCCCCGCAGTCGGCGACCGCGACGAAGCTGCGCAACGGCACGATGTCGAGCACGGCGCTCATGGGCGTGAGCCTAGGCCGACATCGATCGGGAATCACTATCGATGTCGATCGGAACACGTAGTTGGACGCCGGTCGGGCCCGCGTGTCACGATCCCCGCATGACGATCGGACGGGCATGGGCGCAGCAGCGCGCGCTGCCCGTCGCCGTCCTGCTGTCGGTGCCCGAGTGGTCGCTCACGCTGACCCGCCGCCGGGTGATCGACCTCGGCCGCCTGTCGGCCTCCACGTGTTGTCGCCCGTAGCGCTTCTCCGCTCGGCAGCACCGCTCATCCGCTAGCGCCTTCTGCGGGCAGGACTCTGCCCGTCGGCGCTCCCTCCTGGTCCCCGTGCGGGCAGGAGTCTGTCCCCGTCACACGTGAGGTGCATCCGCATGACCCGGCAACTGAAGCTCGGCGCCGTCCTCATGGGCGTCGGCGGCCCCGGCCAGCACGACTCCTGGAAGCACCCGGAGATCCCGGGCGACGCCAGCATCGACATCCGCTGGTACATCGAGCGCGCCCGGCAGGCCGAGGCGGCGAAGTTCGACCTGATCTTCATCGTCGACAGCCAGTTCATCACCCCCGACTCGCCTCCCCACTACCTCAACCGGCTCGAGCCGCTCACCCTGCTGTCGGCCGTGGCGGTGTCCACCACCCACATCGGCCTGGTCGGCACGCTCACCACCTCCTACAACACGCCGTTCAACGTGGCGCGCAGGCTGGCGTCGCTGGACCTGATCAGCGGCGGGCGCGCGGGCTGGAACGTCGTGGCCACCGGTGACGGCGGCACGGCAGGCAACTACAGCCGCGACGAGCACTACGACTACGCCACGCGCTACGGCCGCGCGCTGGAGCACGTGCGGGTCTGCCAGGGGCTGTGGGACTCCTACGAGGACGACGCCTTCCCGCGCGACCTCGCGACCGGCGTGTTCGTCGACCCGTCGCGCCAGCACCAGCTCCACCACCAGGGCGAGTACTTCTCCGTCGTGGGCCCGCTCAACATCTCGCGGTCGAAGCAGGGCCAGCCGGTGATCTTCCAGGCCGGCGACTCGGACGAGGGCCGCGACCTCGGCGCGTCGATCGGCGAGGGCATCTTCACCCACGCCCCGACGCTCGAGGCCGGCCAGGCGTTCTACCGCGACATCAAGGCCAGGGCCGCGGCGAAGGGACGCAACCCCGACCACGTGCTGGTGCTGCCGGGCATCTCGCCGGTCATCGCCGACACCGACGAGCAGGCCCGCGAGCAGGAGGAGGCCACCCGGCTGGGCAAGGACTTCGCCAAGACGCTGGCGCAGTTCGGCCGCCCGTTCGGCTGGCACGACTTCAGCCGGTACGACCTGGACGCACCGTTCCCGGACCTGGGCACGCTGGGCGACACCAGCTTCCGCACCCAGGCCAACAACATCAAGGCGGTGGCCCGCGACAACGGCTACACGCTGCGCCAGACCGTGGAGCACTTCACCCGCGCCCGGCGCGCACCGTTCGTCGGCTCACCGCTGACGGTGGCCACCGAGATCGAGCGCTGGTTCACCGAGCGCGCCTTCGACGGGCTCAACGTGCACGTCACGGTGCCCAGCGAGTTCACCCGCTTCACCGACGAGGTGCTGCCGATCCTGCGCGAGCGGGGCGTCGTGCGCAGCGAGTACGAGGCCGACACCCTGCGCGGCAACCTCGGCCTGCCCATCCCGCAGAACGTGCACACGGTCGCGCGGCAGGACGTCCGCGTTCCCGAGCCCGTCCTGCACTGATCCTTTCGCCCCCGTTCGACCCATCTCCTGGAGGAATGCCATGTCCCGGCCCATCACGACGCTCAGGGTGGTCGCGCTCGTCGCGGCCGCGGCCTTGGCGCTCGCCGGCTGCGGGGGGAGTGCCGGTGCCGGGGGGCCGGGCGCGACCACGCTGAAGTGGGGCTTCAGCCTCCCCACCTCGTGGGACCCGGTCACGTCCAGCACCGGCAACGACATCAACACGATCAGCCTCGTGTACGCCTCGCTGACCCAGCTCGACGAGAAGGGCAACGCCGTACCCGGGCTCGCCGAGTCCTGGGCCTACAACGCCGACGGCACCGCGGTGACGTTCACGCTGCGGCCGAACCTGACGTTCACCGACGGCACGCCGATCAACGGTGACGCGGTCGCGAAGAGCCTGCTGCGGGGCAAGACGCAGGAGAACTCGCTGCTCAAGGACCAGCTCTCCACGATCAAGGACGCGAAGGCCGCCGACGACCTGCACGTGACGCTGCAGCTCGCCGCCCCCGACTACCAGGTGCCGAACCTGCTGGCGGGCAAGACCGGCGCGATCGTGAGCCCGAAGGCGTTCACGACCGACGCCAAGGCGATCCCCACCAACCCGGTGGGGGCGGGGCCCTTCAAGTTCGAGTCGTTCGTGCCGGAGTCGCACGCGACGCTGGTGAAGAACCCGGGCTACTGGGACGCGAAGGACATCAAGATCGACCGGCTGGAGCTGTCGGTGAGCACCGACCCGGCCACCGTGATCGCGGCCGTGCAGACCGGGTCCCTCGACGTCGCGGTGATCACCGGAACCCAGGTGGCGCAGGCGAAGGCGGCCGGGCTCGCCGTCGACGTGATCGACTCGTTCACCGTCAACCAGGTCGATGTCCACAACGGACTCGCCCCGCTCGACGACGCGAAGGTGGCCGAGGCGCTCAAGTACGCCATCGACCGCAAGGAGCTCATCGACGTCCTCAACGGCGGCATCGGCGACGTCACCTACCAGCCCTTCCCGAAGGGCTACGTGGCCTACAACCCGACGCTCGACACCGAGTACTCCTACGACCCGGCCAAGGCCAAGGCACTGCTGGCCGCAGCGGGGCACCCCGAGGGCACGCTGAACATCCAGATCACGGTCAACTCGGTGCAGGAGAGCCGCGCCGAGCTGGTGCAGGAGCAGCTCAAGCGCGTCGGCGTGAACTCGACGATCAAGCTGGTGCCGCCGGGCTCGTCCACCTGGCAGCAGGAGGTCTACCTGGGCCGCAAGGCGCAGTTCGCCCTCGATGGCACGGTCGGGCGGGAGTCGCCGGTGCAGAACCTGACCGTCGTCTACGGCCCGCAGGGCCTGATGAACGTCAGCCGCACCGCGTCCCCGGAGTTCCTCGCGGCGCTCGACACCGTCCGCAAGACCCCGCTCGACGCCCCGAACTACGCGGCGGTGCTGCAGAACGCGGTGAAGATCGGCGTGCTCCAGTCGCCGAGCATCTCGCTCGGGACGGTGCCGCGGATCGTGATCCGCAACCAGAACGTCTCGCCGCTGCCGCACTTCCCGTCCCAGTTCCGCTGGGACGGGGTCACGGTCGGCGCCGGCGCGTAGGGCTGCGACATGGTCAGCGTTCTGCAGTCCGCGGCGTCGCCGGTGACCCCGATCGGCACCCCGACCGCCCGCAGCGGCGGCGCCGCGCGCGCGTACCACGAGGTGGCGGGCGTGCTCGGCTGGCTCGGGCGCACGGGTGCCGTTGTCGGCACCGTGTTCCTGTTCGCCACCGCCGTCACGTTCGCGCTCGGTGCCGTGAGCGGCCTGAGCCCGGCGGGGCTGGTACTCGGTGACGCCGCGACGACCGCGGACGTCGCACGCGTCAACGCGCAGTTCGGCCTCGACCGGCCGGTGGTGGTGCAGTACCTCGACTGGCTCGCCGGGCTGCTGCACGGCGACCTGGGCGTCTCGTGGTTCAACGGGATCGGTGTCGGTGAGCAGATCGCCCAACGCTTCGAGATCAGCGCGTCGGTCGCGGGGCTGGCGCTGCTGATCGGTGTGGTGCTCGGTACGGCGCTGGGGGTGCTCGCGGCGGTCTACCACGGCACCTGGTTCGACCGCGCGGTCACGGTGGTGTGCACGGTGATCTCGACGCTGCCGGCGTTCGTGGTGGCGATCGGGCTGATCGTGGCGTTCAGCATCCTCATCCCGCTCGTGCCCTCGGCCGGGTACGTCTCGCCGTCGGTGAGCGTCGGGCGCTGGCTGGCGCTGATCATCCTGCCGTCGATCGCGCTGAGCCTCGACGCGGTCTCGGAGATCGCCCGCCAGCTGCGCGGCGGGCTGGTGGCGGCCCAGCAGGAGAACTACGTGCTCGGCGCGATCGTCCGCGGCCTGTCCCGACGGCGGATCCTGATCGTGCACGTGCTGCGCAACGGTGTCGGCCCGGCCGTCACGGTGCTGGGCATGAAGGTGCCGATGCTGCTGGGCGGCGCGGTGGTCACCGAGAGCATCTTCGGCATGGCCGGCTTCGGTCGCTTCGCCGCCGACGGTGCCCTGCGCGGCGACGTGCCGGTGGTGCAGGGCGCGCTGGTGGTGGCGATCGTGCTGGTGCTGGCGTTCAACCTGGTCGTCAACGCGGTGCTGGTGCGGCTGCGCCCGGCCGCCCGGCGGGGGACCTGACATGCGTGCCGTGCTGCGGACCCGGATCGGTGCGATCTCGGTCGCGATCCTCGCCGGGGTGGTGCTGCTCGCCGTGTTCGGTCCGTGGCTCGCGCCGTACGACCCGCTGGCCCAGAACGCCCGTGCCGTCCTGCAGAGCCCGTCGGCCGCGCACTGGCTGGGCACCGACAACCTCGGCCGCGACGCGTTGAGCAGGCTGCTGGCCGGCTCGCCGCTCTCGCTCGTCGCGGCGCTGGAGGCCGTGGTGCTGGGTCTGGTGATCGGCGTGGTGCCCGGCCTGCTGTCGGTCTACCTGGGCCGGACGTTCGAGTGGGTCACCCTGCGGATCATGGACAGCTTCATCACGCTGCCGTTCCTGGTGTTCGCCATCGCGATGACCGCGCTGCTGGGCAACGGGCTGCACCAGGCGATGTTCGCGGTCGGGATCCTCATCTCGCCCGGCTTCTACCGCGTGGCGCGGGCGTCGGCCATGACCGTCGCGAACGCGCAGTACGTGGAGGCGGCCCGGCTCGTCGGCGCCTCGTCGACCGCGGTGCTGCGCCGGCACGTGTGGCCGAAGGTCGCGCCCGCGATCGCCGTCAGCACGGCGGCGATGATGGGCACCGGGCTGGTGATCGTCTCGTCGCTGACGTTCCTGGGCATCGGCGTGGAGCCACCCGCCCCGACCTGGGGCGGCATGCTCGCCAGCGACCTGCAGTTCCTGTTCCAGCGCTGGTACGGCCCGGTCGTGCCGGGGCTGCTGATCATGCTCACCGTCGGCGCCTGCAACGGGCTGGCGGACGCGCTGCGCGACGTGGCGCGGCAGCCGAAGCGGACGCGGAGGTCCGTCGATGTCTCGTGAGCCGCTGCTGTCGGTGCACGACCTGGGCGTGACCGCGGGCGACACCGAGCTGGTGCGTGCGGTCGGCTTCGAGGTCGAGCGCGGCGCGAGCCTCGGGATCGTGGGGGAATCGGGCAGCGGCAAGTCCCTGACCTGCCGCTCGATCCTCGGGATACTCCCGCCCGGCTGCTCGGCGACGCCCGAGACGTCGATCCGGTTCGACGGCGTGGACCTCGGCGGGCTCGACCACGACGGCTGGCTGCCCTACCGCGGCACCCGGATCAGCGCCGTCTTCCAGGACCCCGCGTCCTACCTGAACCCGTCGATCACCGTCGGGAGGCAGCTGGCCGAGGTGCTGCGGGTGCGCACCGGACTGTCGCGGCGAGCCGCTCGAGACCGTGCGGTGGAGCTGTTCGCCCGGATGGGGCTGACCGACCCGGCGTGGGTCCACCGGCAGTACCCGTTCGAGCTCTCGGGCGGGATGCTGCAGCGGGTCCTGATCGCCATCGCCATCTGCGAGGACCCCGACCTGCTCATCGCCGACGAGGCCACCACCGCGCTCGACGTGACGGTGCAGGCCGAGGTCCTCGACCTGCTGGCCGAGCTGCGCGACCGCACCGGGCTGGCGCTGGTGCTCGTGTCGCACGACCTGGCGGTGGTCGCGCAGGTCTGCGACCACGTCGTCGTGATGCGGGACGGGGTGATCGTCGAGCGCGGCCGCACCGCCGACGTCCTGCGCGCGCCGCAGCACCCCTACACCCAGCTGCTCGTGGCCAGCCACGCCGAGTACGGCATCGAGAAGTTCCTGACGGGAGCCCGCGCGGATGGCTGAACTGTTGAGCGTCTCCGATGTGGCGGTCTCACTCGGGCGCGGCCGGGCCCGGCGCCAGATCCTGCACGGCGTCGACCTGACCGTCGGACGCGGTGAGATCGTCGGCCTGATCGGGGAGACCGGCTCGGGCAAGACCACGCTCGCCCGCACGGTCATGGGGCTCAACCCGGTGGACCGCGGTGCGATCCACGTCGAGGACACCCCGGTCACGAGCCTGCGCGGGACCGCGCTGACCGCGTTCCGGCGATCGTGCGCCGTCCAGTACGTCTTCCAGGACCCGTTGCAGAGCCTCGATCCCGACGCCACCGTGGGTGCCTCGGTGGCCGAGGGGCTGCGTGCGCGTGGCGCCGCGGACGTGGCAGCGCGGGTGGCGTCCGCGCTGGAGCTCGTCGGGCTCCCGGCGGCGCTGGCGGACCGGCTGCCCGGCGAGATCTCCGGCGGGCAGCGCCAGCGGGTCGCGATCGCGAGGGCGATGGTGCTCGACCCGCGGCTGCTGGTCTGCGACGAGCCGGTGAGCGCGCTGGACGCGAGCAACCGCATCCAGATCCTCGAGCTGCTCGTCGCGCTGCGTCGCGACCGCGGCCTCGGCCTGCTGTTCATCTCCCACGACCTCGGCTCGGTGGCCGGCATCACCGACCGGATCGCCGTGCTCTACCGCGGCCGGATCGTCGAGTCCGGTGCCACGGCACAGGTGCTCAACGCGCCGAGCCATCCCTACACCCGGCTGCTCATCGGCTCCGCACCCACGATCGACGGCGCCGGCATGGGCCGTGGCGAGCGCGCGGAGCTGCGGGCGCAGCTCGTCCAGTCCTGACGTCCCGCTTCCGAAGGAGTTTCCGCATGACCGCACAACCGTCCGTCGCCGCCCCGGCCGGGCTCGTCGCCCGCGCGCCGGCGGGGCTCAACGTCCGCGGGACGGTGCTGGTGATCCCCGGGCGCGGCGAGAGCCCGGCGGGCTACCGGCGCTTCGCCGCGCGCCTGGCCGCCGACGCCTACGAGGTGCGGGTCGCGGCCCGACCGGCGCTCGATGACCTCGACGCGTACGCCACGCACCTCGTCGAGGTGCTCGCCGATGCGCCGGCCACCCCGGTCGTGGTCGTGGGTTCCGACACCGGGGCGCTGGTCGCGTCGGCGCTGGCCGGGCGCGGCGCACTCGACGCCGACGTGCTGGTGCTGGCCGGCGTGCCGCGAGCGGCCGGCGAGCACGTCGTGACCTGGGACGACGAGCTGGAGCTGCGCTCCGCCTGCCCGGCGCACCGGCAGGTGCTCAGCGCCGACCCGGATGTCGACCGGGGCGCGCTGGGGGAGAGCGTCCCGGTGGACCTCGTGCTCGCCGCGGGCTCGGCCGTGCCGCACCTGATCGTCTCCGGCACCGACGACGCGCTCGCCGCCGAGCTGGACGGCTTCGTCGCGACCCTGCCGACGGTGGAGGTGGTCACGGTCACCGGCGCCCACCACGACGTCCTCAACGACCTACAGCACCGGTCCGTCGCCGCGGCGGTGGTGACGTTCCTGGAGCGCGTTCGCCAGCCGTCGCCGGCGCCGATCGTGCAGGTCGGCCACAGCGCGTGGGCCGCCGGGTGACGCCGCGGCTGCACCACATCCTGGCCGCCGACCTGTCGTCGGACACCGCCCAGACCTCGGGGATGACCCGGCAGGAGGCGATCTCCGGCGTGACCGTCGGCTCGGACCGGCTCTGGATGGGGCGCACCATCGTCGCGCCGTCGGTGAACTCGGGCAACCACCACCACGGGGAGTCGGAGACGGCGATCTACGTGGTGTCCGGGCATCCCGAGTTCGTGTTCCTCGACGGCGCCGAGGAGCGCAGGCTGTGCACCGAGCCGGGCGACTACATCTACGTGCCGCCGTGGCTGCCGCACCGCGAGGAGAACCCGGATCCCGACGAGGACGCGGTGGTGGTGATCTCCCGGACGACGCAGAACGCGATCGTCGTCAACCTCCCCGACCTGCGCTACGCCGGCGAGCCTGGGGTGGTGGCAGCTCACGACCGGGCGTGGCACGAGGGCTGCGACTCGTGGACCCGCCTGGGCTGATCATGGCGAGGCGGGTTCAATGAGCTCATGAGCACCGAGCCGGGCCGTCGCTTCGAACGTGGGACCGATGGGCCGCTGCGGATCGTCGCCGGGCTGGACGGCTCCGACTCCTCGATGCGCGCGGTGGCCTACGCGGCGGGGCTCGCGCGGCGGCAGAACGCCGAGCTGGCGCTCGTGTACGTCCAGCCGGTGGCGCTGGGGATGGCGGTGCCCACCTTCGCCGAGCTCACCGCGCAGTCGGGCGAGGCCATCGCCACCGAACTGCGCGACGAGATCACCACCACGGCCGAGTCGCTCAAGGACGTCTACCGGATCCGGTGGCAGTTCCACGTGCGCCGGGGTGACCCGTTCCGGGAACTGGCCGCCGCGGCCGAGGAGCTGACCGCCGACTCGGTGGTGGTGGGGGCGTCGGAGGCACTGCGGCACCGGGTGGCGGGGTCGATCGCCGCTCGACTCATCCGGTTGGGGCAGTGGCCGGTCACGGTGGTGCCCTGAACGGGTCCGACCGCACCGCGAGTTGGGCTCGTGCGCGCCAGAGGGGTTGATTTCGCGATTTCGGCACGGTGCGAGTCGGGACAGAAGGACCCGCGAGTTGGGACGGATGGGCCCGCGAGTTGGGAGGATGGGCCGGCGAGTTGGGACCGATGGGCCCGCGAGTTGGGGTCGACGGTTGCGGGATTTACGGGCTCCCGGGAAACCGGGTCAGGCGTTGTCCGCAGCTACGGGTCGGTGCAGGTCAGCGCGCGAGTTGCGGTGGGTGGGCCCGCGAGTTGGGACGGATGGGCCCGCGAGTCGGGCTCATGCGCGTCCGGGCGGCTGATTCTGCCCTTTCGACGCGGTGATTTCGCGATTTCGGCACGGTCGTGGTGCTCGACGGTGTGGACGTTCGCGGGTACTTCTGCTGGTCGCTGCTCGACAACTTCGAGTGGGGGTTCGGCTACGCGAAGCGGTTCGGGCTGGTCTACGTCGACTACGCCACGCAGCTGCGCGTGCCGAAGGACAGCCACCGCTGGTACCGCGATCTGATCAGCGGCGGAATGGTCTAGCCTCGCTACGACTCATGGTCGATCCCGCTCGTGGCGACCATCCTCCTGATCGGGCGCCGTGCGGCCGAACGGGCCCGCGCCTGAGGCACGGGCCCGTCCGTCGAGCGGGAACTCAGGCGATGATCAGGTACAACCCGTAGGCGACGATCGCCAGCGCGGCCACCAGGCAGACGGTGGCCACCGCCGTGCCCGCTGCGGGAGAGAGCGGCGAGCTCGGGGTGACCCCGCCCGCGGCGGTCGCGCGGGCCGAGAGCCCCACCAGCGCGAACGCCACGAGTGCCACCACGGCCACGGAGGCGGCGAGCGCCACGAGACCCACCAGGCCGAGCGATCCCCAGTCGATGTTCATGTGTCCGAAGCTCCTTCGCTGATCAGGCCGCTGCGCCGACGGGCGTCTCGGTGGTGGGCACGTCGTTGACGTTGTCGGCGGTGACCGGGCGGCGCCGCGAGGCGGCGTAGATGCCACCGGCAACGGCGATCAGGACGATCGCGACGATGATCGTGCCGATGGTGCCGGTGGCGGCGACCCAGGCGGCGACGGCGCCGACGGCCGCTGCCGCGGGCAGCGTCAGCAGCCAGGCGATCGCCATCTGGCCGGCCACGCCCCACTTCACCGACGCGAGCCTGCGACCCGCGGCGGCGCCGAAGATCGAGCCCGTGGCCACCTGCGTGGTGGACAGCGCGAACCCGAGGTGCGAGGACGCCATGATGACGGCGGCGCTGCTCGTCTCGGCGGCGAAGCCCTGCGGGGTCTGGATCTCCCCGACGCGCTTGCCGAGCGTCTGGATGATGCGCCAGCCGCCGATGTAGGTGCCCAGCGCGATCGCGAGGCCCGCCGAGAGGATCACCCAGAACGGCGGCCCGGCGTTGGCGGGCAGGGCGCCCGCGGTGATCAGCGTCAGCGTGATGATGCCCATCGTCTTCTGCGCGTCGTTGGTGCCGTGCGCGAGCGCCACCATGGACGCCGAGACGATCTGGCCGACCTTGAAGCCGCGGCGCACGGTGCCGTCGTGGGCCCGTGCAGTGATCTTGTAGGCGAGGTAGGTGGCGGCCAGCGCGATCACGCCCGCGATGAGCGGGGAGAGGATGGCCGGCAGGAGCACCTTGCTGATGACCGCGGCGAACTTGACCGCGTCGGCTCCGGCGGCCACCCAGGTGGCGCCGATCAGTCCGCCGAACAGGGCGTGCGACGAGCTCGACGGGAGCCCGAGCAGCCACGTGAGCAGGTTCCAGAGGATGGCGCCGACCAGGCCTGCGAAGATCGTGATCGGGGTGATCTTGGTTTCGTCGACGAGCCCGCTCGAGATGGTCTTGGCCACCTCGATGGACAGGAACGCCCCGACGAGGTTGAGCACGCCCGCGATGATCACGGCGACCTTCGGGCGCAGCGCGCCCGTGGCGATCGACGTGGCCATGGCGTTGGCGGTGTCGTGGAAACCGTTGGTGAAGTCGAAGACCAATGCGGTGATGATCACGGCCACGACGATGACTGTGAGATCCATGTGGACCTGCCCTCCGGACGATGCGCCGCGACGGTACGAGGCGCTGTCGAACGGAAGGTGAACGAGCCGCCAACCTTGTTCGCTGGTTGCGGCCCGGTCTCGTGGGTCAGGTCAGATCGTCGAAATCACCGCGCACCCAGCCGATGTGCCGATCCGCCGAACGGCGGAGGACAGCCTTGGCGTCGGCGGCGATGACGTTGCGGAAGTTGCTGTAGAGGCGGTCGAACGGCAACGCCTCGACGAAGCGGGTGACCCGGTCCACGACGGCGCCCGAGAGCGGGATCCGGTTCGGGTAGCTGCGCATGAAGCTGACCGACGAGCGGTCCGGGTTGGCGAAGATCGTGTCGCCCGCGAGCAGGACCCCGGCCCCGTCCGCCCCGGCCGCCCAGTGCACCACGGTGCTGCCCGGGAAGTGGCCACCCGGCTGCGCCAGCATGACGCCCGGCAGCACCTCCCTGGTGCCCGACCAGACCTCGATGGCCGGGTCGGGCCGCGCCACCCAGGCCCGGTCGACCTCGGCCACCAGGATGGGTGCGCCGCCGAAGGCACGGCTCCACTCCACCTGCACGCCGTACATGTGCGGATGGCTCGCTGCGATGACCGCCACCCCGCCGAGCTCGGCGACCCGCGCCACCGTGGCGTCGTCGATGTAACCCGGAGGGTCCCACAGCAGGTTGCCCGCCGCGGTGCGCACCAGCTTCGCCTGCTGCCCGATGCCGGCCTCCGGGCTGGTGATGATGCCGAACAGGTCCGGTTCGAGCTCCTCGACCTGGAGTGCGACGCCCGCTGCCGCGAGCTCGTCGAGGGTGGTCCAGGCCTGGCCGTCGGCCGGCACCCACTGGCGCTCGTCGGCGCAGATCAGGCAGACCTCGATGCGGTCGGCGTGCTCGACGGCACAGGTCCGGCAGATCCAGAACGACACGGGTGGTCCTCCCGAGGTAGTGGGCAGAGGTACAGGGGCAGGGGACACCATCCTGCCCGGCGGTCGCGAGCTCAGTCGATCCGGACGACGGCCTCGATCTCGGTGGCGATCCCCATCGGCAGCGACGCCACGCCGATCGCCGAGCGGGCGTGTACGGCGGCGGGGCCGTAGAGGCGCAGGACGAGATCGCTCGCACCGTTGGCGACGAGGTGGTGCAGCTGGAACTCGGGAGCGGCGTTGACCAGTACCAGGAGCTTGAGGAAGCCGGTGACCCGGCTCAGCTCGCCGAGCTCGGCCTTGAGCGAGGCGAGCACGTTCAGCATGGTCAGCTCGGCCGCCTGCTGACCGGTTGCGACGTCCAGCCCGGCACCGAGCCTGCCGGTGAACACCGCCTGCCCGTCGCGCATGGGACCGTGCCCGGAGACATGGGCGACCGACCCGTCGACCCGCACCGCCACGTAGGACGCCGCCGGGGGGAAGGGCTCGGGGAGCACGAGGCCGAGTGCCTCGAGCGCCTGCTCCGGGGTCGATCCGGTCATGGGGGTCCCTCCGTCGTATCAGAGCCAGCCGGCGCGCTCGGCGATGCGGATGGCATCGATGCGATTCTGCCCGCCGGTCTTGGCGATGGCGTTGGACAGGTAGTTGCGCACGGTGGTCGGCGCGAGCGCCAGCCTGCTCCCGATCAGGTCCGTGGAATGTCCGTCTGCGGCCGCGCGCAGCACCTCGGTCTCACGATCGGTGAGCGGGCTGCTGCCCGTCTCCACCGCGGCGGCGAGCAGATCGGGGTCGATCACCCGCTCCCCGGCCATCACCCGGCGCACGGCGGCGGCGAGCGCCTTCGCCGGTGCGTCCTTCACGAGGAACCCGCGGACGTGGGCGTGCAGCGCGCGCAACAGGTTGCCGGGCTGGCTGTGCCCGGTGAGGACGAGCGTCCGGCAGCCGGGCAGCTGCTCGTGCAGCGCGGCGGCCGCCGCGAGCCCGTCCATCCCGGGCAGGTCGATGTCCAGCAGGGCGACGTCGGGGCGGGTCTCGAGCGCGACGGGCAGGATCCGATCGCCGCGGTCGAGTTCGGCCACCACCACCATGTCGTCCTCCAGCGAGAGCAGTGCCACCAGCGCGCCGCGGATCATGTGCATGTCCTCGGCGATGAGCACCCGGATCATCGTGCGTCCTCCTGCGGGGCGATGGGAACGTCGGCGCTCAGTACGAACCACCCGTCGTCTCGGCGCTGCGCGTGCAGCGATCCGCCGAGCGCGCCTGCGCGAGCGCGCAGGCCGTCGATGCCGTTGCCGGGTGACCACCCGGGCCCGGCGCCGTCGTTGAGCAGCGTGAGGCGAACCCGGTTGCCCTCCCGGCGCCCGCTGATGGTGACCCGCTGGGCCTCGCTGTGCCGCACGATGTTGGTGACGCCCTCCCGGACGACCCAGCCGAGCGCCTCGCGGACCGGTGCCGCGATGCCGTCGATCGCCACGTCGACGGTGACGTCGATGCCGGCCGCGGCCAGCAGCGCGGCCGACCCGTCGAGCTCGGAGGTCAGGTTCATCGCGTCCGGTGTGGTGGCGACCGCACGGACGTCGCGCAGCGCCGTGCGGGCGGTGACGGTGAGGCTCTCGATCTCGGCGCGCGCCGCGGCCGGATCGCGGCTGAGCAGTGCGGTGGCGAGATCGCCCTTGAGCGACACGGCCGAGAGGCTCTGGCCGAGCAGGTCGTGCAGGTCGCGCGCGATGCGCAGCCGCTCGGCGGTGACCGAGAGCTCGGCGATCTCCGCTCGCCCCGCGTAGAGCTCGCTGATCATGCGGATGAGCTGCGTGGAGCCGTAGAGGGCGGCGATGGCGACCGTGAAGAGCAGCACGCCGTAGACGACGCTCTCGACGATGCCGAAGGTGCCGGCGCCGCCGGGTGCGTCCAACGCCGGAGTGACGACGGTTTCGACGTGGACCTCCTGCACGATCATGGCGAGCCACCCGACCAGCCCGACCCAGGCGGGTAGCAGCATCAGGGCCGACGCGACGAGGAAGATCCACATGAACAGCCAGTCCGAGGCCAACCAGAGCATCGGCACCGTGACCAGCCCGACGAGCAGCGCGAACGTGGCGCCCCACCAGCGGGGTCGCTGCCCGCGCGCCGCGGCGAAGCTGTGTCGCAGCTGCACTCCCATGATCGCGACGGCCGGTAGGACGGGCAGCGCGGACTCCCAGGACAGCGCGGCGGTTCCGGAGACGCCCAGCCCGAACAGGATCAGGACGGGGCTGACCGCCAGCGGGGGCAGGTGCAGCAGGAACAGCGCCAGCCGGGCTCGGCGCAGCGTCCACAGCGGCCGCCCGACGATGCCGGCCCCCCGCGGCGTCATGCCGCACCCGGCTCGGTCGCCGGGCGTCCGGTGTCGGCGGTCCCCGCGTCGGCGGTGAGGTCGACGCGGACCTCCCCGGCCGCGGTGACGACCACGGTGAGGACGCAGGACCGCGCGGACTCGTCGCGCAGCAGCGCGGCCATCATGGACTGCAGCCGGACGCGCTCGACGGTGGTGAGCATGTCGGGCATCCCGGACGGCGGGATCACCACCTGCGAGGCGATGCCGGCCGCGTCCAGCAGCAGCCGGACCGTCTCCAGCTCGGCGCGCAGCGAGGCCCGGCGATAGCTCGTGACCAGCCGCCGGGTGTCGGCCAGCGTGCGCCGCGTCCGGCCCACCAGCTCGTCGAGCCCGGCGCCGGTGGCGCCCGGGTCGCGCTCGGCCAGCGGAGCCAGCCGGTCACCGGCCGTGATGATGTCCTCGAGCGTGCCCCCGAGCGCGCGGCGCAGCTCCGCGGCGATGCGTAGCCGCTCCCGGTCGACGGCCTGCTCCGCGAGCGCGGCGCGGGCGGCTTCCAGGCGGCCGATGGCTCCGACCAGCCAGACCAGCACGAAGACCGTGGACGTCCGGAAGGCGACGACCGTGACGAAGTAGAGGTCTCGCACGGGATGGCCGAACCCGACGACGATGAGGGCGGGCAGGGCGATCAGGAACCCCGTGACCAGGAGCGACATCGGCGGACGCACCAGCACCAGCACGGAGATGGCCAGCGACGACAGCGCCGCGGACCAGGCGAGCCCGAGCAACGGCAGCGCGCAGGCGATGACCACCGTCATGGCCGCCAACGTCCAGCGGTCACTCGCATGGCGGGTGCCGCGCAGGCCGTGGGCCACGTGCCGCAGGTGCAGCGGCAGGTAGGCGGCGGTGGCGACGAGCGCGACGATCCCGTCGCGCGCGCTGGTGGTGGCGAGACCGCCGAAGCTGTTCGACGCGATGCGGGCCACCTCGTTGAGCGGCAGCGCGACGCTCGCGGTGATCGCGCCCGCCCCGGCCCACCGTGCGAACGAGGCCGGCCGTGCCAGCAGCCCGTGCGGCGGCGCCATCACCCTCCCACCTGATCGATACCGAACCCGGACGGGACATGGTTCGGTCCGGACCGCTCGGAGCGCAAGAGCCACCTGCCGAGCCTGTCCGAACCGGCGCGTCCGGAGTAGATGCCGATGTCACAACCTGGCGATGACGATCGCGCCATGCGGTCTGTGACATCGGCATCTGCCCCGGCGGGGCCGACTCCGTGAGGCTGGGTCCGACGAGATCGAGGAGCTCCTGTGCCGACATTTTCTGTGCTGACAACTTCGGTGCCGACATATTCCGGGCCGAAACCGAGTACCACCACCGCATCCCACCACGAGGACGTCGCGGGGGACTTCGCGGCGTTGGCCGGCCCCTACCGCCCTGAGCTGATGCGGCACTGCTTCCGGCTGCTCGGCTCGATGCACGAGGCGGAGGACGTCGTGCAGGAGACGATGTTGCGCGCGTGGCGCGCACGAGGTCGTTACGAGAACCGCGCGTCGCTCCGCACGTGGCTCTACACGATCGCCACGAACGCCTGCTTCACAGCGCTGCGCCGTCGGGTGCGACGGCCGCTGCCGATCGGGTTCGGGAAGAGCGACGCAGCGGACGCGGGTCCCGGCGACGTCCACCCCTGCGCGCCGGACGAGGACCCGGCGATCCGTGCGGTCGACGGTGCCGAGCTGCGGGAGGCGCTGCACGGTGCGATGGCCGTGCTACCGCGCCGGCAGTGGTCGGTGCTCGTACTGCGCGACGTGCTGGGGTTCCGTGCCGCCGAGGTCGCCACGCTGCTGGGGGCCTCCGCGGTGGCCGTGAACAGCGCGCTGCAGCGGGCGAGGGCCACGCTGGCCGGTTCCCGTTTCGTGGCGGACCGGCCGCAGACCGCGACGTGCGCACCACGCGACCGGGCAACGCAGGAGACGCTGGAGCGCTACCTGCAGGCGTTCGCCGTCGGTGACGTCGCGGCGCTGGTGGCACTGCTGACCGACGACGGTCCGGGTGCGGGGATCCGGTGGGCGGCGTGACAGTGGGGGAGTGGGGAGCAGGAGGGACGCGCGACAGCGCCCGCCCTGGCAGGGGTGGGCGCTGTCGCCGATCGGGGCGAGCCCCGACCGAGCGTGCGGTGGAGGGGACACCACACGCCGCGTTGAAGAAGTCACGATCTGTGGTGTCACCGTTACCTCGGCGGGTTCACCGCATCACCGGTGCACGAGCGCGGCGACGTCGGCCCGCAACGCGGGAAGGATCGAGTAGCAGGCGTCGCCGGGGCACTGGGTGGGCAGCCGGTCCCGGTGGCCGGAGATCGCCGGGACCTGCGCGGTGGCGCCGCTGAGCGGGTTCACGTAGGTGACCTGCGCGAGTGGGTCGATGCCGGTGGCGCGCGCCAGCGCGGCGAGCACGGTGACCATCGCCTGACGCGCCGCCGGGGTCGGTGCGGTGGCCGTGAGATCGCCGAGGAACGCGATGCCGATGTTGCCGGCGTTGAAGCCGCCGACGTGCGCGGCGTTTCCCATCCTCGGAACAGGGCCTGCCGGTCCGCCGAACACGGGAATGCCGTCGGCGCCCGACCAGCGTCCTTCGTGGACGGTTCCGAACCGGTCGATGAGCAGGTGGTAGCCCACGTCGCCGAAGTCCTGGGTGAGCGTGTGGAAGGCGTAGATCGCACGCATGGTGGCCGCCGGATCGGGGTCGTCGTTGGCGGTGACGGTGTGGTGCACCGTGAGGGCCTGCACCGGGAAGTACGCCTCGGGGTAGTGCTCCGCGCCGTCCGGGCCACAGCGCAGCGACTCGTCGGCGCCCCAGCCGGCCCGGCTCAGGTACGCCACGTCCACAACCTGGTCGCCGGGGGTGGGGAACCCCTCGGTGGCCGGTGCGCCGGCCATCGCGCTGCGTCGGGTCATGCTCAGGAGACGGGCAGCCGGGCCACGGTCACGAAGAACTCGTCGATCTGGCGGATGACGTCCATGAATCGGGTGAGATCGACGGGCTTGGTGACGAAGGCGTTGGCGTGGAGCTTGTAGCTGCGCTCCACGTCCTCCTCGGCCGCGGAGGTGGTGAGGACGACGACGGGGATGGTGCTGAGGTCCTCGTCGGTCTTGATGGTGGCCAGCACCTCGCGCCCGTTGACCTTGGGCAGGTTGAGGTCCAGCAGGATCATCCCCGGCCGGGCGGCGGTGGCGTGCTCACCCTCCCTGCGCAGGAACCGCAGCGCCTCCGCGCCGTCGCCCACCACGTGCAGCGGGTTGGGGATGCGGTGGTGCTCGAACGCCTCCTGCGTCATGAGGACATCGCCGGCGTCGTCCTCCACGAGCAGGATCGGGATCCGGTCCTGCCCGGACTCGGCGAAGGCCGACTCCCGTGCGACGTCGGGTCGGGGGACGTGGCTCTCGGTCATCGCTGGGCCGGTTCCTTCTCGCTTGCTTGCGGGACGCCGCTCGGGGAGGCCGGCAGGGTGAAGCAGAACGTGGTGCCCGCGGTGGTGTTCACGTCGAGCCACATCCTGCCTCCATGGAACTCGATGATCTTGCGGCTGAGCGCCAGCCCGATCCCGGTGCCAGCGTAAGCGTCCTTGGGGTGCAGGCGCTGGAAGATCACGAAGATCCGGTCGGCGTAGGAGGGGTCGATCCCGATGCCGTTGTCGCTGACGCGGAACGTCCAGGAGTCGCCGTCGCGCTCCGCGCTCACGCGCACCCGCGGCGGGTCGTCGCCGTGGAACTTGACGGCGTTGCCGACGAGGTTCTGGAACACCGCGGTGAGCAGCGACGCCTCGCCGGTGACGGTGGGCAACGGCCCGTGGGTGACCGCGGCGGCTGCCGTCGCGCCGAGGTTGCGCACCGCGTGGTCGAGCAACTGCTCGGCGGACTGCGCCCGCCAGGTGGCGACCGTCGAGCTGCGACCGACCCGGGAGAAGGCGAGCAGATCGTTGATCAGCCCGCTCATCCGCTGCGCACCGTCGACCGCGAAGTGGATGTACTGGTCGGCGCGCTCGTCGAGCTGCCCGCTGTAGCGCCGCGACAGCAGCTCGCAGAACCCCGCGACCTTGCGCAGCGGCTCCTGCAGGTCGTGGCTCGCGACGTAGGCGAACTGCTCGAGATCGGAGTTCGAACGCTCCAGCTCGGCGGCCTGGGACTCGAGCTCGTGGTTGAGCGCGTCCAGGCGGGTGTTGAGCTCCTGGACGGTGGTGAGCTCATCGAGGATGTGCGCTCGCATGCTGTCGACGTCCCCGGCCAGCGCGAACAGCTCGCGGGGCCCGCCACCGGTCACCGGGCTGCCGAAGCTGCCGGCCGCCACCGACCGCACCTGCGCGGCGAGGGCGTCGATGGGCGCGAGGATGGCGCGGCGGGCCCAGAGTGCCAGCACGGCGAGCAGGGCGACCGTGGCGACGGCGATCGCGATGGAGATCACGAGCAGCGTGTTGGCGGCGGCGTCGACGCGCGAGCGCGCCAGGTCCCGGGCCTGGCGCAGCCCGGTGAGCTGGTTGGAGAGAGCGGTGCGCACGGCGTCGAAGCGCGACTTGCCGAGTGCCTCGTCGACGGGCCGGGGACGCGCGCCGTCGCCGGTGACCGCGGTGATGCTGGGCTCGGCGTAGTCGACGCGCCAGGCCTGCGCTCGCGCGACGACGTCGGCGAGCTGGGAGGCGAGCTGCGGGACCTCGGGGATGACCGTGAACCCGCGCAGGTCGGCGACCGCCTGCACCTCCTGCTGGCGTCCCCGCTGGTAGGGGTCGAGGAAGTCGCGGGCCCCGGTGGCGATGTAGCCGCGCACACCGGTCTCCTGGTTGAGCATCGCCGACCCGAGGGTCTGCGCGGAGCTCAACGCCGGGTCGAGCTGGTCGAGCACGGTCGCCCGCGCCGACGACAGCTGGGCCAGCGCGAGGCCGCCCGCCACCGTCGCCAGCGCCGTGACCAGGACGCTGACGATCCCGATCCGGCGCAGCATGCGGCGCAACGGCGGAGCCGCCGCCGCTCCGGCGGCCATCAGGCGGACCCGGCAAGGGGCTTCGGGAGGGCCGGATAGGCGAGCATGACGGCGGCGATGTCGTCGTTGTGGCCGGGGGCACTGCGCTGGACGGCCTCGACGAGCGCGCTCACCATGCGGGCGGGGTCCGCGTCCGGTCCGGGCACCGTCAGCGACCGCAACAGCGTGACCAGACCGTCCACCCAGAGCGCGTCGGCATGCGGCGCCGCGCGGCCCTCGATGAGGCCGTCGGTGTAGAGCAGCAGCCCCCACCGCGGGCCGAGCGCGATCTGCTGGGCCGTCCAGACGTGATCGGGCGCCAACCCCAGTGGCAGCTGGTGCTCGATCACCTCGTCGCGCCACGACCCGCTCCCGATCCGCAGCAGCGGCGCCGGGTGCCCGGCCGACCACAGCTGCGCCGTGGCCCGGTCCGGGGAGATGCGCATCATCGCCGCCGTGGCGAACAGGTAGGGCTGGTGGCGTTCGTGGATCAGCAGTTGCTGCAGCGTGGGCAGGATGTTGCCCGCGGGATTGCCGCTGAGCACGAGCGTGCGCCAGGCGATCCGCAGCGCCACACCCAGCGCCGCCTCGTCCGGGCCGTGGCCGCAGACGTCACCGATCAGCACCCACACCGCGTCGTCGGGGGTCTGGACGACGTCGTAGAAGTCGCCGCCCAGCAGCAGCCGGCCACCGCCGGGGAGGTACCGGGCGCCGTAGCCGACGGCCGGGTCGGTCAGCAGGGGCGCCGGCAGCAACCCGCGGCTGAGCCGCGCGTTCTCCGCGGCGAGCAGCTTGACCTGCGCCAGCTCCCGCGCCACCTGGTCGGCATGGTGGCGGTGCACGGCGTAGCGCAGCGCGCGTTCCAACGTGGCGCCGTCGACGTGGTCCTTGAGCAGGTAGTCCTGCGCGCCCGCCGCCACGGCGGCCAACCCCTGCGCCCGGTCGGCCATACCGGTCAGCACCACCACCGCGCCCGCGCCGCTGCGCTGCAGGCGGGTGAGCCCGTCGAGGCCCGTGCTGTCGGGCAGCGCGAGATCGAGTACCACGCAGTCGATCTGCGCGCCGGTGAGCTGCTCGGCTTCGCGCAGCGTGCGGGCCCGCGTCACGACGAGCGAACTGTCGGCGTCGGCCAGCAGCTCGCGCACCAGCAGTGCGTCGCCCTCGTCGTCCTCCACCAGCAGGATGCGCAGTGGTGTCGCGGCGATGCCGTCGGCTCCCGCTACCGGGGCGCTCATCCGGCTACGCCGCCCACCCGGTGCGCCCCGCAGGTCTGCGGGGTCGTGCTGATCAGCATCGGCGAAGCCTAGTGCGCGCTGATCGTCCTGCGCGCCGGACGACCGCCCGACCGGCCGGGTTCGGCCGTTCGGACGATCAGTGCATCCGGCGGTCAGTGCAGCCGGTGATCAGTGCAGCTGGTGATCACCGCAGCCGATGATCAGCGGGTGACACCACGGCGGCGCACGGCACCGATGATGCCGGTGGCCACGAACAGGATGATGCCGACGATGGCCAGCCACAGCAACGACTTCACCGCGAACCCGACGACGGCGAGCACGACCCACAGCACCAGCAGACCGATGATCAGTCCCATGACAACACCACTTTCCACTCTGACCCGGGATCAGGTCGACAACCGGGGAATGCCCGGTGGAGTCGGTCCCGAAGCGGGCCATTCGAGTGGCGTGCCGCCGCGTTCCTAGCCGAGATCCCCCGCTGCTGCGGTGAACCCGCGGGCGCGCCCGGGATCCTGCGGACTCCACAGCGTGGTGGTGGCCTCCCGGCGCACCAGCGGCGCCACCTCCCGGGCGAACCGCGTGAGCACCTCCTGCTGCTGCTCGTAGGGCAGCGCCGGGTTCACCGACACCGACTGGACGTCGTGGCGGTAGGCCTTGTGGTAGTCGAGGATCTTCGCCGCAACCCGCTCGGGCGTGCCCACCAGCGCAGGACCGTGGGCCACCGCTTCCTCGATCGTCGCGAACGAGGTGGCCTTGCCCACCCGGTTGTCGCCGGCGTGCATCGCCCGCATCCTCGCGGCCATGCCCTCATAGAGCGGTCGGTACTGCGCGATCGCCTGCTCGTCGGTGTCGGCGAGGAACAGCCCGCCCGACCCGGAGCCGACGTAGCCGACGCTCGGGTCGTGCCCGTGCGCCGCGAGCTGCTCGCGGTAGCGGTCGATGAGCACGAGGTAGTTCTCGCGGGGCTGCAGCGCGTTGGCCGTGAAGATCGGGTCGCCCCACCTCGCGGCGAGGTCGACGGCCGCGGTGGAGGTCGCCGAGCCGTGCCAGATCCGGAACGGGCCGTCGAACGGGCGCGGGAACGTCGTCACGGCGTCGAGGTCGCTGTGGTGCGTGCCCGTCCACGAGACGTTCTCGCCGCGCAGCAGCGCGCGCAGCAGCTCGTAGTTCTCGGTGAGGTACTCGTACTGCTTGGAGATGTCGAGCCCGAACAGCGGGAAGTGCTTGTCCTCGTTGCCCTTGCCGATCACGATCTCCAGCCGCCCGCCGGAGAGCTGGTCGACCGTGGCGTAGTCCTCCGCGACGCGGACCGGGTCGTGCAGCGACAGCACGGTGACCCCGGTGCTCAGCAGGATCCGCTCCGTCGCGTTCGCCAGCGCGCCGAGCAGCACGGTCGGCGCCGACGACACGAACTCGCCGGCGTGGCGCTCACCCACGGCGTAGGAGTCGAAACCGAGCCGCTCGGCCAGCACCGCGTTGGCGACGACCCGCTCGAGGCGCTCGTGCACGGAGATCAGCTCGCCGGTGACCGGGTGCGGCGAGTGCGGGACGATGTCGAGGACCTGGAACCTCATGCCGGGTCTCCGTTCGGGATCTCGACGTGGGGATCGTCGAGGCCGAGGTGGTGGCGCAGGGTGGTGCCCTCGTACCCCGTGCGGAACACCCCGCGCTCCTGCAGGAGCGGCACCACCTGGTCGGCGAAGTCGTCGATGCCGCCCGGGGTGATGTGCGGGGCGAGCACGAACCCGTCGCTGGCGTCGGTCTGCACGAACTCGTCGAGCGCCGCGGCGACCTTCTCCGGGGTGCCGATGAACGACTGGCGCGCCGTGACCTGCACCATCAGTTCGCGGATCGAGAGGTTCTTGGCGTCGGCGAGCTCGCGCCACTCCTTCGCGGTGGCGAGCGGGTCGCGGTGCATCCGCACGCTGGCGCGGCCGCGGGCGACGGTGTGCTCCCCGACGAGCGGGTCGACCTCCGGGAGCGGGCCGTCGGGGTCGTAGGCCGACAGGTCGCGGTTCCACAGCTGTTCGAGGAACTTGATCGCGGTCTGGCCGCTGACCTGCTGGTGGCGGATGACGTCGGCCTTCTCGTGGGCGTCGGCGTCGGTGTCGCCGAGCACGAACGTGACGGCCGGCATGATCTTGAGCTGGTCGTGGCGCCGCCCGTACCTCGCCAGCCGGCTCTTGACGTCGGCGTAGAAGGCCTGGCCGGCCGCCAGGGTGCCGTGCCGGGTGAAGATCGCGTCGGCCTGGGCGGCCGCGAACTCGCGGCCCTCCTCGGAGTCGCCCGCCTGCAGGATGACCGGACGGCCCTGCGGGCTGCGCGGCACCGAGAAGCGTCCGGTGATGTCGAACTGGTCGACGTGGACGTCGAAGCGCCCGGCGTCGGGATCGGCGAGGAACGTGCCCGACTCCTGGTCCGCGACGATCTCGTCGCCGCGCCAGGAGTCGAAGAGCGTGAACGTCGCGTCGAGGAACTCCTTCGCGCGCAGGTAGCGCTTGTCCTGGGGCAGGAACCCGCCGCGCCGGAAGTTCTCGCCCGTGAACTCGTCCCACGACGTCACGACGTTCCAGGCCGCCCGTCCGGCCGAGAGGTGGTCGAGCGAGGCGAACTGGCGGGCGACCTCGTAGGGCTCGTTGAAGGTGGAGTTGATCGTGCCGGCGAGCCCCAGCCGCTCGGTGACGGCGGCGACGGCCGCCAGGATGGTGAACGTGTCGGGCCGCCCGACCACGTCGAGGTCGTAGATCACGCCGTTCTGCTCACGCAGCCGCAGCCCCTCCGCCAGGAAGAGGAAGTCGAACTTCGCGCGCTCGGCGGTCTGGGCCATGTGCACGAACGACCGGAAGTCGATCTGGCTGCCTGCCGCCGGATCGCTCCACACGGTGGTGTTGTTGACGCCGGGGAAGTGCGCGGCGAGATGGATCTGCTTCTTCGGCTTGTTGCTCATGGTTCTCGTCCTTCCCGTGGTCAGACGGCTGCGTAGCGGTTGGCGGGGCGGTCGAGGCCGAGGTGCCCGCGCAGCGAGTCGGCCGCGTACGCGGTGCGGAAGGCCCCACGCCGTTGCAGCTCCGGCACCAGGCCCCGGGTGATCTGCTCCAGGTCGTGCCCGATGACGGCAGGCCGCAACCGGAACCCGGACAGGCCCGTGGCCTGCCATTCCTGCAGCAGGTCGGCCAGCCCGGCGGGGTGCCGGTGAACACGTGCGCGTCGCTGGTGAACGGTGCGCCGGCGAGCGCGTCGAGGTGACCGAGCCGGTCCTGCGCGGCCGCCGCGCTGTCGTCGAGCACGACAACGACGTCGCCCAGCACGTGCACCGGCTCGTCGGCCCGCCCGGCGCCGGCCTGCTCGGCGCGGATCTCGGTGACGGCGGCCCGCCCGCTCGCCACGTCGTGCGGCGTCACGAAGCCGACGTCGGCGCTGCGCCCCACCAGCCGGTACGCAACGGTCCGGTGCGCCAGCGCGCTCACGATCGGCTGGCCCTGCGGCGACCGCGGCGTGATCGACGGGCCGCGCACCGAGAAGTACTTCCCCGCGAAGTCGATGTAGTGCAGCTTGTCGCGGTCGACGAAGCGGCCGGTGCTGGCGTCGCGGATCTCCGCGCCGTCCTCCCAGCTGTCCCAGAGCCTGCGGATCACCTCGACGTAGTCGGCCGCCTCGTCGAACAGGTCCGCGATCGGACCGGCGTCGTCGTCGATGTCGGCGATGCGGACCGGCTCGATGGTGCGGCGCCCGAACAGCGCGGCGTCGTCGGGCCGGCCTGCGACGCGCACCTGCACGCCGGCCCGCCCGGTGCTGACGAAGTCGAGGCTGGCGATGGCCTTGGAGAGGTGGAAGGGCTCGGTGTGCGTGGTGACCGCGGTGGGGACGATCCCGATGTGCCGCGTCAGCGGGGCGACGCGGGCCGCGACCAGCACGGCGTCGAGGCGGCCGCGAACCTGGTCGGTGCGCCGGTCGGGCTCGGTGAACTGCGCGGACTGGAGGCCGAGCGCATCCTCGATCGTCACGAAGTCGAGCAGCCCGCGCTCGGCCTCCGCCACGAGATCGGCCCAGTAGCCGGCGGTGAGGAGCTCCTTCGGCCGTGCGGTGGGCTCCCGCCACGCGGCGGGATGCCAGCCGGTGCCGTCGAGTGCGACAGCGAGGTGGAGGGGGTCAGCCATGGTGGATCTCCTTCACAGCCGCTGCCGGGCATGGCGGTGCCGGCGCGGTCGGAATGCCGTGCGTCGGATGGTGGTGCGGAGGTGTCCCGGGCGACCCGGGGCCGGATGCTGAGACGTGTTGTCAGCGGCTGCGTGCGGCGAACGGATGCGGTCGGACCGTCACGGCCGACAGTGCCCGGGCGGCGAACCGACGCCGTCGAGCCACAGCCGTGCGACGAGCGTGCGTCGGCGACCGGGCATCTCGACCTCTCCCGTGCAGGGGCGTGCGGTACCTCCAGCGTAACCAGCCGAGCCGCCGGATGGGCACCGTGAACCACGGCACAGCCCGGCCGGGAATAGCCCAGAAAGCTGAGCGTTTGCTCCAGTTGTTGGCGAGATATCGAAGAGAGAGGTCCTCGAGATGCCGTGGCTCTTCCTGGCCGGTGCGATCCTCGTGGAGGTCGCCGCGACCACGGCGCTGAAGCTGTCGGCGGGATTCAGCAGGCTGGTGCCTTCGATCGTCGTGGTGGTGGGCTACGTCGCGGCGTTCGTGCTGCTGTCGCAGTCGCTGGTCAGGGGCATGCAGATCAGCGTCGCCTACGGGGTCTGGGCGGCGGTCGGGGTGGCGCTCGTCGCCGCGGTCGGGGTGTTCCTCTTCGGGGAGCAGCTCAGCCCCGTGCAGCTGGGTGGCATCGCGCTGGTCATCGCCGGGGTGCTGGCCCTCGAGCTCGGCGGCGCGCATGGCTGACGAGCAGTTCGTGAGCGCCGAGCCGGACGGGCGACGGCGCAAGGGGGAGCGGCGCCGCCTGCTCCTGCTCGACGCGACGATGCGGCTGATCGGGCGCGACGGGGTCGCGGCCGTGACCCAGCGGGCCGTGGCGCTGGAGGCCGGGTTGCCCGCCAGCGCCGTCCTGTACTACTTCCCGACGGTCGACGACGTGCTGGTCGCCGCGCTGACCGCGGGCAACGACCACTACCTGCAGCGGCTGGACGTGATCGAGGCCGGCCCCCCGGCCGAGCTGGTGTCGCGACTCGCCGCATTGGTGGCGGGCCAGTACGTCGACCGCGGGCAGATGCTGGCCGAGAACGAGCTGTACCTGCTCGCGGCCCGCCGCCCGGACATGCAGGCGGAGCTGGTGCGGTGGACGGCGGCCGTCGATGCACTCGTCGCGGGCCACGTCGATGATCCCGTGGATCGGCTGGCCGTGGTGGCCGCGATCGACGGGCTGTTCCTGCGCTGCGCGTGCCTGCCCGATCCGCCCGGCGTCGACGACGTGCGGGCGGTGCTGGCCCGGCTGCTCGGTCGGGCCTGATCAGGCGGTAGCGATCAGGTTCCCGTAGCGCTCCCGCGCCTGGGCGGGCGTCACCGTCTCGGCGAGCTCCGGGGCCTGGCGCCGTAGGTGCAGTCGCATCATCCGGTAGGTGGCGGGCAGTGGCTCGCCGAGCACCGCGAGCACGGCCCGCGGTGAGCTCGCGGCGCGGACGGCGGCCTGCACGGCGGGCCGGTACGCGCGGCCCACCGCCGCGGGCTGGGCGTACCCGCCGAGCTCGCCCATCCACGCCGGCAGGGTGGCGATCGTCGCGGGCGCCATGAGCCTGCTCAGTGCCCAGAACTTCGTGTTGCCCGGCCGCCGCGGCGTGCGCAGCAGGTAGTGCATGCCCTCGTTCGCGCGCTCGGACGTGCACAGCGTCGGCCGCATCGCCGCGAAGTACTCGCGCACCTCGGCGCGCGACGCCGGCACGTCGGCGGGCTTGCAGGTCTGCAGCTCCGCCGCGACGACGCACTCCGCCCAGTACCGCGACTCCTCGGCCGCCGGCAGCGGGCCGGGCCCGTACATCTCGTAGCACTTGAGCACCGAGTGCCAGCCCGTGACGTGGATCCACAGCTGCGAAGCCGGGTTGTTGGCGCTGTAGCGCCGCCCGCTGATCGGCTCCACGCCGGTGGCCTTCGCGTGCACCCGCATCAGGAACTCCGACGCCGCGATCGCACTGCGGCTGTCGGCCACGGCGACGGTGAGGAAGTAGGCCAGCGTCCGGTCCAGGCGCCCGCCCGGGTCGGTGTAGATGCCGCGCATGTCCGCAACGGCGGCGGCCAGGTTCGGGTCGAAGTGCTCGAGCACCACCGAGCGCTGGAAGCCGATGAGCGCCGTGGGATGCGTCCAGACCTTCCACGTGGGGGAGCCCGGACCGAAGAACCCGTGGTCGTGCGTGGTGCTGGGCGGGTCGAGAGGCATCATCGTCGGCGCTCCTCCGTGTCGGGCTTCGTGGGCTCGGTCGGGATCAGGGCCGCATCGCGTAGGCCCCGGACAGTGCGGCGACCTGCTGCCAGAGGCTGTCGAAGGCGGCCTGGTCGGTGACCGGCTTGCGCAGCGCCGACACCGCCCACTCCTGCTGCGCGGTGGTGGAGCTGCGCTTGCCGTGCAGCGCGATCGCCTGCTCCGAGAAGTCGCGGATCAGCACGTCGAACACGGCGGCGAGCACGGCATCGTCGACGCCCGTGATCTCGGCCTGCTCCAGGATCAGCTGGCCGTAGACGATCAGCGTGAACAGCTCGCCCAGCGCGAGGGTGAAGTCCATGTCGCCGAGCTGGGCGGCATCGGGTCCGGCGGTGGTGAGCAGCGTCGTGAACGCCTCGGCCTGCTCGGTGAACACGGCGACGTTCGGGCGGTGCGCGTGGCGGGCGTAGACGGCACGCCAGTCGTGGAAGCGGATCTTGCCCAGCCCGCGGGCGGGGCCCTGCCGGAAGAGGAACGCGTCGTCGGCGGCGTCGAGGCGCGTCGGCACCGGCGGGTAGTCCTGCGGCTGGAACAGGTAGGCCGGCATGAACTTGCCGATCAGCGCGAGGTTGACCGCCACCGTGCCCTCGAGCTTGGGCAGCCCGTTGACGTCCATCTTCGCGATGGGCAGGTAGTTGTCGGCCTCGAAGCCCTTGGCCGCCACGATCTCACCGAGCAGCGCCAGCACCGTCTCGGCCTCGGTGGTGACCTTCATCTTGGTGATCGGGTTGAACAGCAGGTACCGGCGGTCCTCCGGGCCCGCGCTGCGGAAGTAGTCCACGGCCAGGTCGGAGAACAGCCGCATCCCGGCCAGCCGCGCGTAGGCGTCGACGAACTGGCGGCGCACGTGCGGGAAGGCCGTGACGGGCTTGCCGTAGAGCACCCGGTTGTGCGCGTGGGTGATGGCCTCGTAGAACGCGTGGGTGGTGAGCCCGATGCCGCCGAAGCAGAGGTTGAACTTGCCGATGTTCACCGTGTTGAGCGCCGCGGAGAACGCTGCCTCACCCGTGTGCAGGATGTCCTCGGCGCCCACGGGGTAGTCCTCGAGCCGGAACTCCGCCACGTACATCTGCGACGGCACGACGTTGCGCACCACGTGGTAGTTCGGGTGGGTGGAGTCGGCGTAGAAGAACACGTACTGGTCGGGCCCCTCGACACCGGCGATCCGGCCGAAGACCGAGACCGTGGTGGCGCAGTTGCCGTTGCCGATGTAGTACTTGCCGCCCGTGGCGGTGTAGCCGCCTGCCGGGTCGGGCGTGAGCACCATGTCGGAGGCGTAGATGTCGGCGCCGTGCTCCTTCTCCGACAGCCCGAACGCCCCGACGCCGCCGGCGTCGAGCGCTGCGGCGGCCCGCTCCCGGGCGGCCGCGTTGTCGCTCTGCCACACCGGGCCCAGCCCCAGCACGGTGACCTGCCACGGGTACCAGTAGTTCAGGCCGTAGAACGCGAGGATCTCCGACATCGCGGCGATCCGGGCGGTGTCCCAGCGCTTGGCGGAGTGGCCGTCGCCGTCGCGGGCCGGGGTCAGGAACGTCGCGAACAGCCCCTCCTTGGCCACGAACTCGAGGAACTCCGCGTAGAAGACCTTCCCGTGGTAGTCCTCGACCAGGCGGCGCTTGCCCCGCGACTCGAACCAGTCGATCACCGCTCGCAGCGCCCGCCGCGTCTCCTCGTCGAAGTGCTGCGGGTCGTAGCGGTTCGGGTCGAGTAGCAGCGACCGTGCGTCCACCTGGGAGCCTCCGTTGGCGTGGTTGCCGAGCGTGGTTACTGCTCGGTAGCAATATCCTACGGTAGCGTAGCTTTGTCCAGGACCCGATCGGGGCCGGCAGGTTCGTGAGGAGCGCGCGAGATGACGACCGTGGCCGGACCGAACGGCAGGCGCCGCACCTACGCGCCGCGGGTGCCCGCGGCCCAGCGCCGCACGGAGCTGCTCGATGCCGCGCTGCACCTGGTGGTCAGCGCCGGGCACAACGCCGTGACGATGGATGCCGTCGCCGAGCGGGTCGGGGTCAGCAAGCCGGTGGTCTACGGGGTGTTCGCCAACCGGGCCGAGCTGCTCGACGCGCTGTTGCGCCGAGAGCAGGAGGCAGCGCTGCACCAGCTGGCAGCCGTGCTGCCGGGGCGCCTCGACGATCGTCCGGGTGCCGAGCCGGGTGCGCAGCTCGCGGGCGTGCTGGACGGCTTCCTGCAAGCCGTGCTCGCGGCGCCGGATCGCTGGCGCTGCATCGTCGTGCCGATGCCCGACATGCCCGTGGCGTTCCACGCCGCGCGCCAGCAGGCCAGATCGGGTCTGTTGCGCCGCGCCGAGGACGTGGCGGCCGCCTACCTGGGCCGCGTCGGCGCGCCGGCGGAGCTCGCACCCGACATCGTGGCGCACACCGTCGTCACCCTGTTCGAGATGGCGGCGCGGCTGGTGCTCGACGAGCCGGAGAGCTACCGCCCGGATCGCTTCGCCGCCGCGATCCGTGCTGCAGCCGGGCTCGCGCGCTAACCTCCCCCGCATGGCAACCGAACTCACCGGTAACAACGCTCCCGGTGACCAGAACGACCCGGAGACGGGCTATGACGTGGTGGTCGTCGGGTCCGGCTTCGGCGGCAGCGTCGCAGCTCTGCGGCTCGTCGAGAAGGGCTACCGGGTCGCGGTGATCGAGGCCGGTCGACGCTTCGCCGACGACGAGTTCGCCACCACGTCCTGGGACCTGCGCCGCTACCTGTGGGCCCCGGCCATGGGCTGCTTCGGCATCCAGCGCATCCACCTGCTCAGGGACGTCATGATCCTGGCCGGAGCCGGTGTCGGCGGCGGGTCGCTCGTCTACGCCAACACGCTCTACAAGCCGCTCGCGCCGTTCTACGCCGACCGGCAGTGGGCCCACATCACGGACTGGGAGTCCGAGCTCGCGCCGCACTACGACCAGGCGAGCCGGATGCTGGGCGTCGTCACCAACCCGTCGATCACACCGGCCGACGAGGTGATGCAGAAGGTGGCCGCCGACATGGGCGTGCCCGAGTCGTTCCACCCGACGCCGGTGGGCGTCTACTTCGGGGATCCCGGGCAGACAGTGCCCGACCCGTTCTTCGGCGGCGCCGGCCCGGCGCGCACCGGCTGCACCGAGTGCGGCTCCTGCATGACCGGATGCCGCGTCGGAGCGAAGAACACGCTGGTCAAGAACTACCTGCACCTGGCGGAGCAGGCCGGCGCGAAGGTCGTCCCGCTCACCACGGTCACCGCCCTGCGCCAGCGCCCCGACGGCGGCTTCGACGTCGACCTGCGCCGCACCGGTCACCGCGCCCGCTCGGCGCGTACCACGATCACGGCCGGGCGGGTCGTGCTCGCCGCGGGCACCTGGGGCACCCAGCGGCTGCTGCACGAGATGCGGGACTCCGGCACGCTGCCGCGCCTCTCACCGCGGCTGGGCGAGCTCACGCGCACCAACTCGGAGGCGATCATCGGGGCGGCCCGCACCACCGTGGACCCCGCGCAGGACTTCACCCGCGGCGTTGCGATCACCTCGTCGATCCACCCCGACGCGACCACGCACATCGAGCCGGTGCGCTACGGCAAGGGCAGCAACGCGATGGGCCTGCTGCAGACCGTGGCCACCGACGGCGCCGCCGACGTGCCGCGGTGGGTCCAGGTGCTGCGCTACCTCGCGCGCCACCCCGTCCAGTTCGCGCAGATGCTGCGCACCTACCGGTGGAGCGAGCGCACCGTGATCCTGCTGGTGATGCAGAGCCTCGACAACTCGATCACCACCTACACGCGCAAGGGGTTGTTCGGCGGGCGCCGCTACACGTCCAAGCAGGGCCACGGCGAGCCGAACCCGACGTTCATCAAGTCCGGGTTCGACGCCTGTGAACTGGCTGCCGAGCACATCGGCGGCGTTGCGGGCGGCACGTGGGGCGAGATCTTCAACGTCCCGCTGACCGCGCACTTCATCGGCGGCTGCGCGATCGGGCTCGACGCGGAGCACGGCGTGATCGATCCGTACCACCGCGTCTTCTCCTACCCGAACCTCTCGATCGTGGACGGTTCGGCGATCACCGCGAACCTCGGGGTCAACCCGTCGCTGACGATCACGGCGCAGGCCGAGCGCGCGATGTCGTTCTGGCCCAACAAGGGCGAGCGCGACCGGCGCCCGGAGCAGGGCGCCGGCTACGAGCGGCTCGCGCCCGTCGCGCCGCTCGCACCGGTGGTGCCGGCGGGCGCGCCCGCCGAGCTGCGGCTGGTCGGCTCCTCCGGATGAGGCGCCGGTGACGGTGGGGCGGCCTCGACGCCCGGCGCCCAGGGATCGAGCACAGTGGTGGCCGTGGCCTGCTCGGCGTCGTCGAAGAGCCGTCCGATCCGCTTGACGTCGCGCAGGCGGACGGCCCGATCGGCCACCCGCAGCTGCGGGAAGCGCCCGGCCAGCGTGGCCTCGACCTGCTGCATGCCGCGCTCGTCGCGCACCCAGAACGCCAGCAGCAGGTTCGACGGTCCACCGGTCACCCCGGCTGCGAGCCTGGTCTCGGGCAGGGCGGCGATGGCCCGGGCGATCGGCACGAGCTCGTCGGGGGGCACGGCCGCGCGCAGCACCACCGCCAGCGGCGCGCCGGAGATCACGCCGGAGACGTCGCAGCGGATCACGAGCTGGCGGTGCGCGAGCGCGGTCTCCAGGCGGCGCCGGGCGGTGGCCCGGCTCACGCCGAGCAGCGCGGAGAGGTCGCTGATGCTGGCGCGGCAGTCCGGGGCGAGTGCGTGCACCAGCGCGCGGAGCTCGTCGTCGCCCAGCAGCGGGCCGGTCGCCGTCGTGCGGGTGGTGTCGCGCAGCATGTGGCGCTGGGCGGCGTCGAGCGTGCCCCGCTGCCAGCGGCTGCCGTCCCGGTGGATCTGCGTCGCGAGGTAACGCCGGGACGCGAGGACGCCGGGAACGCGGGCGATCGCCTCGATCAGGACGGTGGACAGCGCTGCGAGGTCGGCGATGAACACCGTGAGGAGCAGGTCACAACTGCCACTCACGATCTGCACGGAGACGATCGCGGGATGGAGCGCGAGCACCGCCGCGGCGGCATCCACCTGGCCGCGCGCGCAGTCGACCTCGACGAACGCCACCCACATGCGGTCCCCGCGGGGCGTGCCGGGATCGGCCGTCAGCCAGGCGGTGCCCTCCTCGACCAGGCGCGTCCAGCGGCGCAGGGCCGTGGCCGCGTCCACCTCGAGCACCCGGCCGATCGTCGTCCACGAGGCGCGCGGCCCGAGCTGGACCGCGTTGACGAGCGCGAGGTCGAGCTCGTCCGGGTCGTGCGGCGGCCTGGACACCGCCACATCCTGCTGCCTGCGGTCCTGCGGGACCGGGCCGGGGCCGGTGTTTCGGGGGCCGGGACTCAGTGCAGCTGCGGGATGACCCGCGATCCGATCAGCTCCACCATGTCGCGGAACTCACCCTCGGGCTGGCCGCCCATGTCCAGGTAGACGAGGTTGGTGTCGGTGCTGAGCATCTCCGCCGCGCTGTTGAGCCGGTCGGCGACCTCGTCCGCGCTGCCGACGAACGCCGGGCCGCGGGTGGTGAGGAAGTCGAAGTCGAAGGCCTTCTTGATGAAGGCGGGCGGATCGGGGTTGACCCGCGGGATGATCTCCTTCATCAGCTCGAAGTAGGCCCGGTAGCGCGGCTCCCAGCGCTCGCGGGCGGCCTGGCTCGTCGCGCCGACGTTCACGTGCCAGCAGGCGCCGATCTGCGGCTCGCGCCCGTGCCCGTAGAAGGCGAAGCGCTCCTTGTACGTCTCGACCACCGGCTTGAACATCTCCGGGTTGCCGAACGCGCTGGGCAGCATCAGGTTCAGGCCGAGCCGGGCGGCGAGCTCGGCCGTCGACTCCGACGCGCCGCCGCCGATCCACAGCGGCACGGCGCCGACGGGCGGGGGCTGCAGCACGAAGTCCTCGATCGGCGCGCGGTGCGCCGAGCCCGGCCAGTTCACCGACTTGCCGCTCCACAGCTGCACGAGCACCTCGACGGCATCGTGGAACAGCTCGTGGGAGTCCTCGATGCGCTGCCCGAACAGGGTGTAGGTGGAGACGAAGAAGTTGCCGCGGCCGACCACGACCTCGCAGCGGCCACCGGACAGGACGTCGACGGTGGCGTAGTCCTCCGCGGCCCGGATCGGGTCGAGGTTGGCGGCCAGCGTGACGGCGGTGGACAGGCGTAGGTTGCGGGTGCGCTCGCCGATCGCCGCGAGGATCACCGGCGGCGCGGAGGTCGTGTACTCCAGGCCGTGGTGCTCGCCGACGTGGACACCGTGGAAGCCGGCCCCGTCGGCGACGACGGACGCCTCGACGATGGCCCGGTGGCGCTGCGCCGCGGTGTCGCGCACCCCCGTGATCGGATCGGTGACCTGGTCGCCCAGCGTCATCAGGCTCAGCTTCATGGCCCTGTCCTCCCTGCGTCGCGTGCTACGAGGGTGACAGTATCAATCACTGTTTGGTTTATCCACAGTATCCTGACGCTGTTTGATTTCCGGCGTGCGGGAAGGGGTGCGAGGTGGGTGCCCGCGCCGAAGGTCTAGGCCGACGCCTTCGTGGCCCTGCTGCGCCGGGTCGGGGCCGGTGCTGCGGTGGTGGCAGGCGTACCGCCGCGCTCGATCGTCTTCAGCACCACCGTGTCGATGATCTTCTCGCAGACCATGTCGAAGATCTCGTCGGCCGAGAGCGCGCGCTCGTCGAAGGCTCGCGCCAGGTTGGGGACCGTCTCGGCGTCGTGGGCCGGTTCGTCGCTGGCGCCGCCGCCCGCCTCGTGCAGGGCGCTGCCGATCGCGTAGAGCTCCAGCGCCTCGAGCATGGGGGCGATGGCGCCGGTGGGGACGTTCTCCTCCTCGAGCCGCACGACCGTGGCGTCCATCTGTGCCTCGCCGATGCGCAGTGGCCTGCGCCGCAGCATGACGGGGACGAGGTCGGGGTGCTTGCGGAAGGCCTCGCGCAGGCTGCGGTTGTTGCGCAGGATCCACACCCGCCACGGCTCGTCGTGCGTCTGCGGCGTGCGGACGTCGTCGAGCGCGAGCTTCGCGGCGCCGACGATGATCTCTTCCTTGTTCTCGAAGTGGTGATACAGCGACGCGCCGTTGACCTTGAGGCCCTCGGCCAGTCTGCGGATGCTGAGCGCGTCGATGCCCTCGTTGTCGATGATGTCCAGCGCGACCTCGAGCGCCTTGCGCTTGGAGATCAGCGGAACCTTGGGACGCGCCACTGTGCTGCCCTTCGTCGTGAACTGCTGGGCAGAATACCAAGCGATGCTGGTTTCAGCGCGCAGGCAGCAGGCTCTGCAGGACGCGCCGGTCCAGGTCGAGCCGGGTGGCCACGGTGGTTGCGGTGTCGTCCACCAGCAGCGCCTTCGTGGCGTACCGGGCGGCGTGCGGCAGCGCGGCCAGCCGTTCCGTGCGTTGCGCGACAACGGCATCGAGCTCTCCGGCGTCGGCGACCACCCCGGTGACCAGGCCCATCCGGTGCGCCGCTGCGGCGTCGAAGCGCTCCCCGAACAGCATCAGCTCAGCGGCTCGCTGGTGGCCGACCAACCGGGGGAGCAGCAGCGTCGAGGCGGCCTCCGGCACCAGCCCGAGTTCGACGAACGGCAGGCGGAACGTGCTGGCGGCGGTGGCGTAGACGAGGTCGCAGTGCAGCAGGACGGTGGTGCCGACGCCCACCGCGGGACCGTCGACGGCCGCGATGAGCACGGCGCGCAGCGCGGTGAGCGCGGCGAGGAACCGGACCGGCGGCGGGTCGTCGCCGACCGGCGGGTTCTCGACCATGTCGCGCAGATCGTTGCCGGCGGTGAACGCGCCGCCCGCGCCGGTGAGGACGACGGCGGCTGCCTCGGCCCGGTCGGCGGCGGCCAGCGCATCGGCGAGCTGCGCGTACATCGCGCTGGTGACGGCGTTGCGCTTGACGGGGCGGTTGAGCCGGATGGTCACGACCCCGTGCTGGTCGGGGCCGTCCACGGTCGACACCTCGATGTCCGTCGTCACATGCACAGCATAACCATATGCTGTTAGGTTGATGGTATGGGAGCGTTGAGCGGTCGGCGGGCACTGGTGACGGGGGCGAGCCGGGGGATCGGTGCCGCCATCGCGCGGCGGTTGGCCCACGACGGCGCCGACGTGGTGGTGACGGCGCGCAGCACGGCGGCCATCGAGGCGCTCGCCGTCGAGCTGGGGGAGCTCGGCGTGCGCGCGCTGGCCGTGCCGGCGGACATGAACGACCGCGACGCGCTGCAGGCGCTCACGGAGCGGGTCGGCGCGGAGTTCGGCGGGCTCGACATCCTCGTCAACAACGCCGGCGTGCTCCCGGCCGGCAGCCGAGCCGAGCGCCTGAGCTGGGCCGACTGGGATGCGACGATGGGCCTCAACCTCGAGGCACCCTTCTTCCTGGCCTGCCGGGCCAAGGAGCTGATGGGCGACGGCGGTGGGGTGGTCGTCAACAACGCGAGCACCGCGGCGTACTTCCCGTCCCGGGGCCTCGTCGCCTACAACATCAGCAAGGCGGCGCTGATCATGATGACCCGGGTGCTGGCGCTGGAGTGGGCCCGCGAGGGCGTCCGGGTCGTCGGCGTGGCACCCGGCAAGATCGACACCGAGCTGGTGCAGCCGATCCTGCGCTGGAGCGAGAAGCACGACGTCCCGATCAACCCGCAGCGCCGCATCGGTGTGGCCGACGAGGTGGCCGACCTCGTCGCGTTCCTGGTGTCGGACCAGGCCGCCTACATCACCGGCGTGACGGTCCCGATCGACGGCGGCGAGCTGCTGACGGTGGGCTCGGAGCCGGGGCGCTGACGGGCCACCGCGCCAACGTCTCGACGTGGGCGCGGTCGGTCCGCGCTCCACGGCGCCAACCCGATGGCCACCGCGCCAACGTCTCGACATCGGCGCGGAGGCCAATTGGTTGGCGCGGTCGGGTCGGGCTCGATGGCGCCAACCGGGTGGCCACGGCGCCGACGTCTCGTCATCGGCGCGGTGGC